>CAYLSF010000064.1:0-14406 GCA_964385675.1 uncultured Saprospiraceae bacterium | reverse complement strand
AAGGAAAGCAAGTGACTCTGTTGCTTGCTTTCTTTTTTTTGAAGCACAGTCAAAAAAAGGAAAGCAAGTGACTCTGTTGCTTGCTTTCTTTTTTTTGAAGCACAGTCAAAATTATGCAAAGCCTAAATCAAATTCTTAATAATTATTTTAGTTTATTGATACTCAAAAATAGTAATCAATGGATAGGACTTTGTACTTTAATATTTTTAACTGCTTGTCAGAATACCTCAGAAAATCAAAAGACCCTTTTTCAAAAATTACCTTCTTCCATTACCAATATTGATTTCGAAAATATTTTAGAATATACAGAAGAATTTAATGCTTATGTATATCGTAATTTCTACAATGGTGCAGGAGTCGTGCTGGGTGATATTAATAATGATGGACTAGTCGATATTTTCTTCTGTGGTAATTTGGTTGATAATAAACTATACCTTAATAAAGGTAATTTTGAATTTGAAGACATTACCCAAAAAGCAGGCGTAGCTTGTCCAAATGTCTGGACAACAGGAGCAAGTTTTGCGGATGTGAACGGAGATGGCTGGTTAGACTTGTATGTGTGTAAATCTGGAGACCCTGAAGGAGACAATCGACACAATGAATTATTCATTAATAATCAAGATGGAACATTTACAGAACAAGCTGAAAAATACGGTATCGCGGATTTAGGTTTATCCAATCATGCCGTATTTTTTGATTATGATAAGGATGGCGATCTAGATTGTTATTTATTGAATAATTCTTTTCGTCCGGTGGGTGGTTATGATTTGATAAAAGACCAAAGAGAGATTCGAGATACTTTGGGAGGAAATAAATTGTATCGAAATGAATTAGTGCAAGGCGAAGCGAAATTTACAGATGTAAGTGAAGCTGCTGGAATTTATGGAAGTTCCATTGGTTTTGGCTTAGGCGTAACTGTAGGGGATGTGAATAAAGATGGTTGGCAAGATATATTTGTATCCAATGATTTTTTTGAGCGAGATTATTTATATATCAATAATCAAGATGGTACATTTTCTGAAGAGCTAGAGGAACAAATGCGAGAGATTAGCATGGGTTCTATGGGGGCAGATATGGCAGATATTAATAATGACGGCTACCCCGAAATATTTGTAACGGATATGCTACCTGATGGTAATCGTAGAGTAAAGACTAAAATGCAGTTTGAAGATTGGGATAAATATCAGCGTAATGTAAGGGAAGGCTACTATCATCAGTTCACTCGAAATGTGCTACAACTGAATAATGGTAACAACACCTTTAGCGAAATCGGAAGATTTGCAGGTGTTCATGCGACGGACTGGAGTTGGGGAGCATTGATGATGGATATGGATAATGATGGTTGGAAAGATATTTTTGTAGCGAATGGAATCGGAAAAGATTTGATGGATCAAGACTATGTGAATTTTTATGCAACTCCTGAAAATATTCGAGCTTTAATTAATGAGAAAAAGCAGGCAATTACCACCCTTATGGACAATATGCCTTCTGAAAAACTACCCAATTATGCTTTTATTAATAATCAAGACTTAACCTTTTCCAATTTAGCAGACTCGTTAGGTTTAGGTGATCCTTCTTTTTCCAATGGCTCGGCTTATGGAGATTTAGATAATGATGGAGATTTAGATTTGGTAGTAAATAATGCAGACATGGAGGCGTTTGTCTATGAGAATACAGCGACCGAAAAACGTCCAAATCATAAATATTTGGCCATTGATTTAAAAGGAAACGCTCCAAATACTTTTGCCTTTGGAACACAAATTATAGTTCATTCAGGCGATCAAATATTTTATCAAGAGCAATTACCTATGCGAGGGTTTCAATCCAATGTGGATCATCGAGTTCATTTTGGATTGGGAGAAATTAGTCAAGTTGATTCTATTGTAATAAAGTGGAATAGTGGTAAACAGACGGTTTTAAAAAATATTAAAACGAATCAATTATTGACCATTGAAGAAGCAAAAGCTAATGATCCAAAACCTAATAAAGTTGGGAAAATTCCACCAGTTTTTAGAACTGTAAAGGATATTTTAAACCATCAACATCAAGAAAATATCTATTCTGATTTTAATAAGGAAAGATTGATTTATCACATGCTTTCTTCTGAAGGACCTAAAGTGGCAAAAGGTGATGTAAATAATGATGGACGAGCAGATTTATATATAGGAGGTGCAAAAGGACAAGCTGGAAGCTTATGGCTTCAACGAGTAGATGGTCAATTTCAAAAAGCAAGAGCGGTTATTTCTGCTTTTGAAAAAGATAAGGATTGCGAAGATGTAGATAGTGAACTATTTGATGCAAATGGTGATGGATACTTAGATTTATACGTAACAAGTGGTGGAAATGAAGGCAATAGTTTTTCGCCTGCTTTACGAGATAGGTTATATATTAATAAGGGTCGAGGTCAATTTATTGAATCTGAGCAAGTATTACCCGCAGGGCGGTATGAAAACACATCTTGTGTACAAGCTGCTGATTATGATGGCGATGGAGATCAAGATTTATTTGTGGGAGTTCGATTGAGATTAGGCTTGTATGGTGTACCGAATAATGGTTATATTTTACAAAATGATGGAAAGGGTAACTTTAGAAATGTAAGTCCTCAGATTGCTCCCGATTTAAAGGATCTCGGAATGATTACCGACGCAGTTTGGGAAGATATTGATGGCGATCAAGACTTAGATTTAATCATAGTAGGGGAGTGGATGCCGATTGTTTTTTTCACAAATGATAATGGTATATTTAAAAAAACACAGTTTTATTCAACTGAAGGTTGGTGGAATTGCATTAAAGCAGCAGATTTGGATAAAGATGGTGACATGGATTTGGTCATTGGAAATCATGGATTAAATTCAAGATTTAAATCAACTATACCACATCCGCTTTCAATGTATATCAATGACTATGATAGAAATGGAACAGCGGAACAAGTCCTTTGTATGTTTGATGGAGATACGTCTTATCCAATGGCGTTGCGACATGATTTAGTGATGCAATTGCCTGTATTGAAAAAGCGGTATTTGAAATATGCGAGTTATCGAGATGAAAAAATAACAGATATTTTTCCAGCAGATTTACTGGGAAACTCGGTGCGATTAGAGGCGAATGAATTAAGAACTATTGTATTATTGAATGAAGGAAATGGACAATTTACAAAAGTTGCTTTACCAACCGAAACTCAATTGTCTCCAACTTATGGGTTATTGATTGAAGATTTTGATAAAGACGGAAACTTGGATATTTTAACAGCTGGAAATTTTTATCGAGCTAAACCAGAGACAGGTAAGTATGATGCAAGTTATGGAACATTTTTAAAAGGAGACGGAAAGGGGAATTTTGAGGTTGTTTTAAATAAAGAAGTAGGATTGAAAATTAAAGGAGAGGTTCGAGATTTGGTAAAGGTAAAAACAGCAAAAGGAGATTTGATTGTTGTGGTGAAAAATGATGATTTAATTCAAGTAATTGAATATTAATCGAATTGGAATTAGTATTAAAAATGATTGTAGAGTAGGGCAATGAAGCCGTGAAACAATAGAGCAATGAAACAGTACATTTGGATTTTTATTGGATTGATTACAATCGTGAGTTGTCAACAAAAATCAGAATATAGACGACAACTAGAAGCAGGATTAGCGAGCGGAGAACGGTATGATACACTATTCTTTGGGTATCATTTTGGAATGACAAAACAGCAATTTTTCGATAGGTCATGGGAATTGAACAAACAACAATTGGTGTATCAAGGTCCTGTTAATCAAACGGTACAATATGACCTTAGAGATGGGCAATTAAAACTACCGGCAGCTATGAATTTTTATCCTGCCTTTTATAAAGATAAGGCTTGGGAAATACCTGTAAAGTTTGAGTATAGAGGGTGGGCACCCTGGAATAAGGAGCGAAGTGCAACCGCATTGCGAAAGGATGTGTTGCGATTATTGGAAGAATGGCATGGAGAGGGGTTTTTTGAAGTGCCGCATCCAATTGATTCTACGGCTTATATCAAGATAGATGGCAATCGTAGAATTACAGTGGTGCGAGATATTGGAGATAAATATGTGAATGTAACCTATACGGATTTGACTTTAGAAAAACAGGCAGAAGAAGAGCAGAAGAAAGTTTATGAAGAGGGTAAGAAAAAATTGGAAGAGGAGAAGAAGCGATTGATGGAATTGCAAAAGCAACGAGAAGGTGAAAACGAAGATTCTTTATCTATTGAATAATTTTGAATGAAAAAGTTATCTATATATTTCTGCTTATTAGGATTGTTAGCTTGTACTTCTACTGAAGAACATGGAGATAAACTATTCAAGCTAATGTCAAGCAGTCAAACGAATATTGATTTTGTTAACCAATTGAAGTTTGACCAAAAGTTTAATATTTACAAGTATCGTAATTTTTACAATGGGGGAGGAGTAGCTGTAGGAGATGTGAATAATGATGGGTTGATGGATTTGTATTTTACGGCGAATATGGAATCGAACCGATTGTATCTGAATAAGGGAAATTTTGAATTTGAAGATATTACCAAAAAGGCAGGTGTAGGCGGTACACGAGCTTGGTCAACAGGGGTGAGTATGACCGACGTGAACGGCGATGGATTGGTAGATATTTATGTCTGTAATTCGGGTGATATAGCTGGAGACAACAAGCAAAATGAGTTATTTGTCAATAATGGAGACGGAACTTTTACGGATAAGGCGGAGGAGTATGGATTAGCAGATAGGGGATTTTCGACACACGCTGCATTTTTTGATTATGATAAAGATGGAGACTTAGATTGTTACTTATTGAATAACTCGTATCAGGCGATTGGTAGTTTTAATCTGAGAAAAAATGAACGTCCAAATCGAGATTCTGTGGGTGGCGATAAATTGTATCGAAACGATGGTTCAACCTTTACCGATGTAAGCGAAGAAGCTGGAATTTATGGAAGTGTGATTGGTTTTGGTTTAGGGGTAACAGTTGGAGATATTGACCATGATGGATGGTTGGATATTTTTGTGTCTAATGACTTTTTTGAGCGTGACTATATCTACATGAATAATCAAGACGGAACGTTTAGAGAAGAATTAGAACAACAAATTCGCTCGATTTCGGGAGCATCTATGGGGGCAGATATGGCAGATATGAATAATGATGGTCGCCCAGAAATATTTGTAACCGAAATGCTGCCAAGTAAAGAAGAACGCATTAAAACCAAAACGACTTTTGAAGATTGGGATACTTATCAATATGCTGTTCGGAATGGTTACTATCATCAATTTACTCGAAATATGTTGCACTGGCATAATGGTGTTTCACCTAGGGGAGATGGTCAAGTTGGAGTGACGTTTACTGAGTTAGGACGGCAATTAGGTGTACATGCTACGGATTGGAGTTGGGGAGCCTTAATGGCAGATTTTAATAACAATGGAGAAAAAGAACTCTTTGTAGCCAATGGAATTTATCGGGATTTAACGGATCAAGATTATATCAATTTTGCAGCAAGTGATGAGATGAAGCGAATGGTATTGACGGATGAAGGTGTCGATTATAAACCATTGATTGATGTAATTCCTTCGGTTAAAATTCCAAATCACATTTTTGTAAACGGCGGAGATTATCAATATCAAGATAAAGCAGAAGATTGGGGATTAGCCAAACCGAGTCATTCTAATGGTTCAGTCTATGCGGATTTAGATAATGATGGGGATCTGGATTTGGTAGTCAATAATGTCAATATGTCTTCCTTTGTATATCAAAATCAAAGTGAAACGAAAGAGCAAAATAATTACCTAAAAGTCATTTTAAAAGGTAGTGAAAAGAACAAAGAAGCGATTGGTACAAAGTTGACGGTGATTGATAACGGTCGAATTAAATATTTGGAGCAAATGCCGAATCGAGGATTTCAATCTACGGTAGATCCTCGCCCGAATTTTGGATTGGGGAATATAGAAGTGATTGATAGTTTGATTGTAGAATGGCATGATGGGAAGTTAGATATTTTAGAAAAAGTAAAAGCTAATCAAACTATAACGCTGGATCATAGTAAAGCAAAACTAGAAGGTGTTTTTCAAAGAATTCCACCAAAGGAAACCTATTCTTTTCAAGAAGTTGCCAATCGTTTTGGTATTAACTACGAACATCAAGAAAACGATTTTGTAGATTTTAATAGAGAGCGATTGATTTATCACATGCGTTCATCGGAAGGGCCTAGAGTAGCAATTGCTGACGTGAATGGGGATAAACGAATGGATATGTATATTGGTGGGGCGAGTGAGATGACTGGCGAATTGTGGTTACAACAAGGTAATGGGCAATTTAGACAGTCTAACCAAAAAGCTTTTGAAGCACATCTAAAAAATGAAGATACGGATTGCTTATTCTTTGATGCGGATGGTGATGGTGATCCTGACTTATATGTAGCAAGTGGTAGTAGCGAGTTTAATAATTTTGCTCCTGAATTGTTGGACAGATTATATATCAATCAAGGAAAATTTTCGGGTCGGTTTAAAATGGATGATAAACAGGTTTTACCTGCGGGGCGATATGAAAATTCTTCTTGCTTACATTCTGCTGATTATGATAGCGATGGCGATCAAGATTTATTCGTAGGCGTTCGGACTCGATTTGGGCAATATGGTGTACCGAATAGTGGGCATATTTTACAAAATGACGGTAAGGGAATGTTCCGAAGTGTTACCCCTCAAGTTGCCCCAGAATTGAAGGATATCGGAATGATTACCGATGTAAAATGGACAGATTACGACAAAGATGGGGATTCAGACTTGATAGTAGTAGGGGAGTGGATGGCAATTCATATTTTTAAAAATGAAAACGGTCAATTTAAAAAAGTAACGGAAGAAGCAGGATTAGCGAATACTGAAGGTTGGTGGAGTTGTGTGGAAAGTGGAGATTTTGATAATGATGGAGATGAAGATTTTGTAGTGGGTAATCACGGATGGAATTCAAGATTTAAAGCAAGTGAAAAACGCCCTGTCATCATGTATGTCAATGATTTTGATAAGAATCAGACGGTAGAACAAATCCTTTGTACCTATCATGAGGATAATACTTATCCGATGGTATTGCGACATGATTTGGTCATGCAAATGCCTGTTTTAAAGAAACGTTATTTAAAGTATGAACAATTTCAAAGAGAAACTATTGATTCTATATTTTCGCCTGGGTTATTAGAACGTTCTTTACAATTGAAAGCGAATACCTTATCAACTTCTATTTTGATTAATAATGGAGATGGTACATTTATAGTAAAAGCCTTACCTGCAGAAGCTCAATATGCACCGACTTTTGGAATTTTAGTGGAGGATATAGATAAAGATGGCAATCAGGATATTCTGCTAGGGGGTAATTTACACCGAGTCAAGCCAGAGGTTGGAAAGTATGATGCACATCATGGATTGGTTTTAAAAGGAGATGGAAAAGGTAACTTTACATCCTTACAACCTAGAGATACAGGATTCTTTTTAACAGGTGAAACTAGAGATTTACAGATTTTACCCGTCAAGGGAAAAAATTATATCGTAGCGGTGAAGAATGATGATAAGATGCAAATTTTTGAATATTGATTTTAAATTAAAGGAGTTTAAACCTTATAGGTTTCTGAAACCTATAAGGTTTGGAACGTTAGTATTTCTTTTTTATACCTTAACCCTCACCGCCCAACCCATCGAATGTGATAATAGCTTCTACCTTATCACGCAAGACATTCAAGCTCAAACCAGTTCTTTTCATAAAGTTACTCAAGATAATAATGGCTTATTTTCGACTCAACTGATTAAAGCAGATATGGGGCGATTACTCAATGCTTCGGGGTATCGAACACGAGATAAATTTATTTATGCAATTGACCAAAATACGCATGAAGTTGTTCAGATTGATGCAGCAGGAAATATGACATCTTGGGGTGTTCCACAATATTTAGACACCGTAAATTATACCTTTCACGCCGCTGATATGGGAATGGACGGAAGTAATTTTGCTGTAGTAGGGCGTAATAAAGCGACAGGGTTTGATGATAGGTTGTTTCAAATTGTAATGAATCCTAATAATTTTGTGGCGGGTATTGTTAACTTATCAGCAAGCTATGGAGCGGTTCAGTTAGATGATATTGCTTATAGTCCAATTTATGGGATAGTGTATGGATATGATAATATTAGTAAGCAATTAGTATCCATTAGTGATTTTTCTGGACAAATTAATATCATTGCTCAAGCTCCTGCAAATGCTACGGCAATAGGTGGATTATTTTTTGATAAATTGGGAGACCTCTATGGATTTGGTCGGCAAGGAGTCGTGGAGGATAAGACCTTTTATAAAATTGATAATTTAGATGGAACGGTTACGCAATTAAATAATGATGTCAATAGTATTTTTTCAGATGGTTGTTCTTGTCCGTATTCAGTAACGTTACAAAAGCAAGTAAATACATCAGAAACGGTACCTTGTAGTGAAGTGATTTTTACTTATACAGTCATCAATCAAGCTGGTTTACATCAATCCCCAACTTTACGAGATAGTTTTCCTCCTGAATATACGATATTAGGGTTTTTCGATAACTCCTTTCCAAGCGTGGCGAATATTAATGGTATTGGAACCAATCAATTGGAAATGACGAACTTACCTTTTCCATTGGGCGAAAGTAAGATTTCTTTTCGAGTGGAAGTTGGAGAGACAGCAAGTGGACTCTATGAAGAGTATGCAAAATTGAGTGGACTATCGTTAGGGTTAGGCTCTACGATAGTATCTGATAATCCAATTACTACTGCAATTGATGATAAAACGAAATTAAATGTAGTAGGGTTAGATAATATTTTGGATAATCAAATCCCTTATATCTGTGAAGGCGATACCGCTTTATTAACCACGAATATTCTAGGCGTAGATTACGAATGGAGTACAGGTTCAACGACAAATGCTACAGAAATTATAGTTTCAGGTTGGTATTATCTTACGGTAACAACAGACTGCCAAACCGTGGTAGATTCGATTTATATTCCAGAAAGTCCACAACCTTTAGTTTTAGACTTAGGACAAGATAAAACCATTGAATTGGGAGAATCTATTCAATTAAATTATACCTCTAATGCTATTGGTTCGGTTCAATTAACTTGGTCAAGCTCTAATCCAAACTCTTTAAGTTGTACAACTTGCCCAACACCTATTATCCAATCTACTGAATCAGCATGGTTTTATTTGGATTTAATCGATGAAGCGTTTTGTAGTGCTACCGATTCTATTTTTATTGATATTCGACCAAATCGACAAGTCTTTATTCCTTCTGCTTTTACGCCTGATTTTGATGGCGTTAATGACTATTTTTACGTGCAAGGTAAATGGGATGCAATGGTCAAAAAAATGTTGGTGGCTGATCGATGGGGAAATATCCTTTTTAAAAAAAATAATGCTCCGATTAACGAAGAATGGAATGGTTGGGATGGAACGTATCGAGGTAAAGGCGTAGAAAGTGGCGTTTATATTTGGTATGTAGAAATTGAATTTTTAGATGGGGTAGTGGAAAGTTATTCAGGGGACGTGTCTGTAGTACGGTAGTTTTTAAACTTGCAATAATTCTATTTTTTATATAAATTTGATAAGATTAAAAATAAAAATTTACATTAGTATTGATAAAATATGAGTCAACCACCATTGAAAATTCCGTTAAATCAGCATCAATTAGAAATTTTAAAACTCTTTACAAGAGAATTAGAAGATAGTGATTTAATTGCTATTAAGCGATTGATCGTCAAATATCTAGCAGATAAAGTGACGAATATGGCGGACGAGATATGGGAAGATAAAAATTGGACTAATGAGGATATGGATAAGTTATTGAATACGCATAAACGAATCCCTTACAACCCTTTAAATACTTAACACTTGAATATTGTCTTAGATACGAATGTCTTACTTGTTGCTATTGCGAAAAAATCTGTATATCGCCCAATTTTCGATGCTTTTCTTAATGAAACGTTTGTTTTATGTGTAACTACGGATATTCTAGCAGAATATGAAGAAATCATTGGAGAACATCTAGGTGAGAAGTTAGCTTCTAATTTATTACAACTGATTGAAAATGCACCTAATGTTAGATTTATTACCAAATATTTTAAATGGAATTTAATCACAGCAGATCCCGATGATAATAAATTTGTAGATTGTGCTATTGCTGCTAATGCAAAGTTTTTAGTGAGTAATGACAAACATTTTAATATTTTAAAGGAAATATATTTTCCTAGAATCGAATTACTGAAAGCAGATGAATTTAAAGCAAATTGTAAATTTAAAGTATTAATGTAACTATTTAGTAAGAGATTAGAAGCCAGATTATCCCTACTAACTTTTGATAATCATTGAAACGAACTGACTTCTAAATACTTTTATTTAATCAAAGCAAAAGATGAGAATAATCGTTTCTTCACTACTCATTTTATTAATAGTAGGTTGTACTACTACTAGACGAGTGAATAGTATTGATCAACAAAGTTATAGAAGTCAAGACCCACCAATCACAAAATCCTTATTTAATGATAAGAATTCAACCATATCAGAAGAAAGCATTCAGAAGATTTTAGATGGAAAATATACTTTACCGAATAAACTTCGAGTATCAATTGTTAAATTAAAAAGTGGTAATCAAGGGCGATATTATTGGTCTAATGAATATTATTTAAAGTCTCAACAATCGTATTTAGACTTATTTAAATCTTCCTTTTTAAATTCTGAACGAATTGATAAAGTTTCAGTCATTCCCGATATTCTAATTTCCAGTAATCCTACGTTTACCAATATTAGAGAATCTGCCGTCAGAACACAATCAGATATTGTTGTAATTTATTCGATTACGAGTGATTTGTATTCCAAATATAAGTTTTTATCGAAAACAGACATTAAAGCTTTTGCAACAACTCAACTGATTGTTTTAGATGTTCGGACAGGTCTAATTCCTTTTTCAACAATTGTAACCAAAGAACATCAGTCTAAGCGACAAGACAATGAGTTAAACAATTCAGAAGCAGCAAATCGAATTAAGAATAAGGCAGTATTATTGACAATTGAGGAAATAGGAAATCAGATTGCTACATTTTTAGAAAACTAAATCAATCTATTAGATTCATTAGGCACATTACTTTTATAACGTGCCTAATGCTACTGACTACTTTAACTGTTGAAAGGATAATTTTAATAGTCAAAGTAGTTACTAGAGTATCTTTATAGAATTATAGGTGAATGACCTTATATCTATTTTGGTAAATAATCTTTTAATATCCTTTCTAAATTCTCTTGTAATACAGTTCTATTTTTGATACTAGCTAAACCAATAAATGCTTTTGCTAATCTTTTATAATACTGGTTATTAGGTTGTTTTTTTATTAAATCAACTAGAGTTTGACCTCCTTTTATTAAAATTTCGTCTCCGACTTCCATTTCGCCAATTTCATAATAAGCATCAGCAATGGGATAGCTGAATGTTTCATAGTTCAAGACACCTATTGGTAAATCTTGCTGCATTTTTAGCAATACTTGTTCTTTAATTTTTTTATCTGTTGTCTGCGTCAAAAGCTGAATGTACAAATTTAAATACTGACCCAAAGAAGCCATCATTTGTCCTTTTTCTCGATACTCTTGAGGTGGAACTGTCCAAACATAGTCTTTTTGAATATGGTCTAAGATAATTGTTTTATTAATCCGTCTCTTCCCTTCTTTATGTGGTGTTAGACGATAGGCTAAGCCTTCTAGTTCTATATATTCTTCCAGATACAAACGAGATATAGGCGTTGTTCCTGCTGTGAAGTAAATAGGACGTTTCCATTGGTTTGTCGTAATAGCATCCAAAATAATTAAATAAGAACGTAAGATATAGTTAGTAGAAAATGTCCACTTCATTGTTTTTTCAAACGAATATCCTTCCCCAAATTGAGCGGTAATATTTTGAAGATTTAGATTATTGATTTCTATTTCTTGATTTGGAAATACTAAAACATTTGGATCTACGGTTGATGCTTCCAATTCGCCTCTTTCAAATTGCTGTAAAAACATATTTGCATTAACGGGATTATCTGCTTTTCCCACCAATAGATATTCATTTTTATCTATAAATTTATTGATGGAAGAGGTTAATTTCAATTGTTTATCGGCAGGTAGTAACTTGGTTAGATAATTAATATAATCTACAGTAGCACATAAACTTACATTAATGATGGTTATATCCTTTCTAAATCCTAATTTTTCCTGTGTATATAATAAACTGTAAGTATCTGTATCACCATAAGTAAATAGAATCGCATTTTCTGCACAAGTTGTCAGCATATTTTTTGCATAATTGATGAAATACTCATCATATAAATCGTCTTTTAAAAATTTACGAGCTGCCTCAGGCTGATTTAATAGCATTAGATTTAAATAATGACTTATATATTCATTCCAATATTTAAGTTTAATATTGCCAACTATCGTTTGAAATTCTGGGTATTTATAGGCTAATAATTGAAATTGCTCAATAGATAAGTTTGCATACTTGATATAATCTGCTAAGGCTTCTTTTGAAATATCATCTGTATTGAATGTCTTAAAGTAATTGCCAAAAGGTTGCTTAGAAGTGGGTAAACGCCCCATCATTTTATTACAATGTGTACCATAAGCCCTAGCTAATACATTGAGTAAATCTGCGGATAAATTGGACTGTTTACCCAATAACTCGATATTATCTTGATGAGCATCATTATAACCAAAGACAGGAGCTATATCATAGAATTTAGCAGAGAATTGATTTAAGAAATATTGAACTTGATTTGTTGCTTGAGGGATTTCGTTAGGTGTTTCAAAAGTATATTTCTGATTAGTAGCATTCCATATTAATTGCTCTTCAGTAACGATTGAAATGTTTCTTTTATCTAAGGTTTGGACGTACCAACCCTCATATTTTTTAGCAAACTGAATATTATTATTGACTTCATTTACTGATAAATACTGTTTTAATACTTCCTCATATTTTGGAAAAGCATTAAAGTAAGTTGGATTGTAAGTTTTTTGTGAAAGGAGAAGTGTTGGTAATAATAGAAAAGTCCAAATTAGTTTTTTCATTGTGAATGTAAGTTTTGATGTTTGATATTCGATGTTTGATAATCGAATAAGTAAACATTGAAATATAAATGATCAAATATTGGCAAAAGTGCCAATATTCGATCACATTCACAATAGTAAGTCAATATCTAACTTGCCATTAATAAACTTCTATTGGTTTCAAATCGAGTTTTTTCTCGATAAACCTTTGGAGAACAATCTTTTATTTTCTTAAAGATTCTGTTGAAATTTGATAAATTATTAAATCCACTTTCAAATGCCGCTTCAGAAATGGTCTTATCTGTTTCTATCAATAAGCGAGAAGCATAACCTACTCTTAATTCATTAACAAATTGAGAGAAACTCTTGAAAGTTCTTTTCTTAAAATAATGGCTAAATGCAGATTCGCTCAAACTCACAATAGCAGCAACCTCACTAATCTTCATTTTTCGTTTATAATTATCTAAAATATATTGGTGAACTTCTTCAAAAACGTCATTAGGAGGTGACTTACGCTCGGTATAAACATAAGCAGGACTGCTTAAAGGTTTACAATCAACTGAATTTGCGATATAATTAACAATTTTCAATAAATGTATATACTGCTCAATGCCTGTAAGCGTTTCTAATTTTAGGATCTCTTTTTCCAAATAGATTTTTGTTGCCCCTTGAATCTCTAATCCTCTATTCGCTTTTTTAAATAGAGTTTTAATATTGATGAATTCGCTACTATTTAACAATTCTTGACCAATGAATTTCTTATTGAAATTGACCACTATAACTTTTGCATTATCCTCATATCCTTTACCAGCAGTATCTTCATGCCAGCAATGTGGTAATTTTGGAGACATAAACACAATATCTAAACCATCAAAATTTGAGATATGATCTCCAATAATTCTTGTTCCTTTACAACCGATATGCATACATAGCTCATATTCACTACTATGGTAATGGATCGGATAACTTAAATCAACATCATTATACGTGTGAACAAGATAGTGTTGTCCTTCTTTCAGATGAATGGTAGGAATGATGGTTTTCATGCTTTTATGAATTTTTATTAATAAATTTGGCTTTATCTATTCATAAAAATATAATTTTAAATCAATAAATCAAATAGCTCCCTTCATTTTTGGACTTAATTTAAGGGAAAAGGGATGGATTTAACATTTAGTAAGTACCATAACAAATTAGAATAACCTTACTTAATAAAAAATGCTTTAAACGGATAAGCTAAAATTGCCCTAAAGAAAAATCCCCTTCCGCATCCCGATAGCTATCGGGAGGAAGGGGATCTTTGAATAAATATTGCTATGATATGAATGGTTCTTTTAATTGTTA
>CAYLSF010000063.1:0-14416 GCA_964385675.1 uncultured Saprospiraceae bacterium | reverse complement strand
CCTACTGAGAGAACGACAGCTTTTGCTGTCCACAGTAGAATCGTTGAGCAATTAATTATTTAACAATCATGGAATTAAAAAACGGACAGTACGAAATCGGCGGACGCAACGTATTGGAGTTGTGTGAAAAGTATGACACACCGTTGTACGTGTATGATTTAGCTAAAATGGAAAGTCAATACAACCGATTAAAACAGGCATTTAAACACACTCGCATGAAGGTGATGTATGCTTGTAAGGCATTGACAAACCTTAGTGTACTTAAGTTTTTTAAACAGATAGGAAGCGGTATTGATACGGTTTCCATTCAAGAACTCCGATTGGCTAAATTAGCAGGTTTTGAAGCTAAAGATATTATGTACACCCCAAACTGTGTTGGCTTTGGTGAAGTGATGGAAGCAGTAGAACATGGTGTCAATATCAATATTGATAATATCTCTATTTTAGAGCAATTTGGTAATAAATATGGTGATACGGTACCTGTCTGTATTCGTATCAATCCGCACATCTTTGCAGGTGGTAATCCCAAAATATCTGTTGGGCATATTGATAGTAAATTTGGAATTTCTATCTATCAAATGCGTCACGTACATCGTATAGTAAAGTCTTGTGGCATTAGAGTTGTTGGGTTACACATGCACACAGGTTCGGATATTTTGGATGTAGATGTTTTCTTAAGAGCGGCAGATATTATGCTAGATACGGCTATGCACTTTAAAGATTTAGAATATATCGACTTTGGTAGTGGCTTTAAAGTACCTTACAAACCCAATGATCGTTCTACCAAAATAGAAGAATTGGGTGAAAAATTAGGCAATCGTTTCAATGACTTTTGCGAAGAATATGGAAAGGACTTAACTATCATGTTTGAGCCAGGAAAATTCTTAGTAAGTGAAGCGGGGTATTTTTTCGTTAAAACCAATGTCATCAAACAAACTACTGCGACGGTATTTGCAGGGGTAGATTCTGGCATGAATCACTTAATTCGCCCAATGTTTTATGATGCCTATCATCACATTGTCAACGTCTCGAATCCAGAAGGTACAGAGCGTTTCTACACCGTAGTTGGATACATTTGTGAAACAGATACTTTTGCATGGGATCGTAAGTTAAATGAAATTAAAGAAGGGGACATCTTAGTATTTAAAAATGCTGGTGCGTATGCTTATATGATGTCATCCAATTATAATTCAAGATTTCGCCCTGCGGAAGTTGCCCTCTATAATGGTCAAGATTACCTAATTAGAGAAAGAGAAACGATGGAAGATTTATTAAAAAATCAAACAAAAGTAGAAATATTACAACCAGAAATGGCAATGTAAAATTAGTTGTCAGTTATCGGTTGTCTGTTACGTAATTACAGATAACCGATAACAGATAACTGACAACGGATAATCACCATGAGCTTCAAAGAATTTGCCTTACAAGTTGTTGCGATTGCAGAAAAAGCTAGCGATGCAATTTTAGAAATTTATAATGCTTCAGAAGGTATTAAAATAGATAAAAAAGCAGATGACTCTCCATTAACAGATGCAGATAGAGCGGCTAATAAAATTATCTGTGATGGTTTAAAACAACTACCTTTTCCTATTCCTATCATCTCGGAAGAGAATAAAGCGATACCTTATGAAAAGCGAAAGGACTTTGGCTACTTTTGGTTGGTTGATCCACTAGATGGCACAAAGGAATTTATCAAAAGAAATGGGGAGTTTACAGTAAACATCGCCTTAGTTAAAGGCAATCGACCTGTTTTGGGTGTTGTAGTAGCTCCTGTACTAAAACAAAGCTTTTGGGCCGTACAAGGAGAAGGAGCTCATTTGGTTGAAAATGGAAAAAGTCAACAACTAGAAGCAACCAAATTTAAAATGTCAGATGAGGGATTAGGCGTTGTATGTTCTCGTTCTCATCTCAATGATGAAACTAAGGCAATTATTAATAAATTAAATAATCCTAAACTAGTAGCAACAGGAAGTTCCCTCAAGTTTTTGATATTAGCACAAGGAAAAGCTCAGGTATATCCTAGAGTTGCTCCAACTATGGAATGGGATACTGGAGCTGCTCAAATCATCTTAGAAGAAGCTGGTGGAAAAGTAGTAAGATACGATAATGAAGAGCCACTAGAATACAACAAGGAATCTTTATTGAATCCTTATTTTATGGCTTATGGAAATGTTCAATAGATAGTGAAGGACAGATGCTTTTAAGTATCTGTCCTTTTAGATTATAGAAGTAGCTTTACCCCTTACTCATATCGCTTTAGCAAAAGTGCAACTTCTTTTGTACCTCCATTACTATAATTTATATCTAACGCTGTAACAACATCCCAACCATGCTGTCCTAACCTGTTTAATTCATTTTCTAGCTTACTAAAATCAATTTGAGTAGAAAACCAACCTGAATCGTGAGTTCTCAAAATCTTATAATTTATTTTCTGATCTTTATACATAATAAAGTGTGTTTTATAAATTGATAATCCCTCTAACTTAATATAATTCACTTAAATCTCCTAGAATAATAGACCAATTTAAGACCTCTTTATACTGATATGTAGTCAACTTATATTCATAAAACCAAATCTAATACAACTATATCTATCTAAATACCGATTAAGGGTTTAAAAATAATCTAAAAATATTTTTAGATAACTCTAAAAATGGAAAGTTTTACAAAACATACTATAAAAACAAGGGATTACATTAATTTTTTGTCATGAAACACGATTCTATTTCGCAAACAGAAGAAAATTATCTAAAGGCGATTTACAAACTTTCGGAAAAGCAGGGTCCTCCTGTCAGTACCAATTCTATTGCCACCGAAATGAAAACTTCGGCAGCTTCTGTATCTGACATGATAGGACGATTGGCAAAAAAGGAATTAGTGCATTATGAAAAATGGAAAGGCGTGACCTTAACCCCTAGTGGTAAAAATATCGCCACAGGTTTAATCCGTCGCCATCGCCTGTGGGAAGTTTTTATGGTACAAAAGTTACATTTTTCATGGGATGAAGTTCACCCAATTGCCGAGCAGCTAGAACATATCAAATCCGATGAGTTAATTCGGCGATTAGATGAATTTTTAGAGTATCCTAAATTTGATCCACATGGTGATCCGATTCCTGATGAGCAAGGTAATTTTGAATTTAGAAAACAAATTTTACTCTCGGAATTAGGAACGCAACAAGCTGTTATTGTAGGAGTGGTTGAACATTCAAAAACCTTTTTACAATTTCTAGATCGAATGAACTTAGTATTAGGAGCATCCGTCAAGATTATAGAAAAATTTGACTATGATGGTTCTATTCGATTGACCATAAATGATACTGTAGAGCAAGTCATCAGTAATAAAGTAGCTCAAAATATTTATGTTAAGTATTAGTGGCTAATGATTAATAATCAGTTTATCTATCAATATATTTATCCTCCTCATTTATTACCTCCATTTTATTATTTAATCGAACGCAATTCTATACAAAATCACAACTTAGTGTTCTTTGTGTCTTCTCTGCGTTCTCTGTGTCGAAAAACACATAGGAACTATGATTATCAATAAATTAGTAGTGACAGTACTAGTCCTAGCTTTATCCATTACGCTAGGATTTAGTCAATTAAAAGTATCTGCAACCACAACGATGATTGCAGACATTGCTCAAAATATTGCTGGCGATAAATTAGAAGTTTCCTCGATTGTACCTACAGGAGGTGATCCACATACATTTGAACCCATTCCTGCGGATGTCGAAAAGATCAGAACTGTTCAATTGGTGCTTACAAATGGATTAAGTTTAGAAGGTTGGATGACAGAATTTATCGAAAACTCTGGTACAAAAGCCAAAGTAGTTGTCACAACAAAAGGTATCGAAACCATTAAAAGTGAAAAATATAATACACCCGACCCACATGCGTGGATGGATGTAGCAAATGGAATTATTTATGCTGAAAATATCAAAAACGCTTTTGTAGAATTGGATGAAGCAAATGCCACTACTTATGAGAAAAACTTTAACGTTTACAAAACTAAACTAGAAACTTTAGACACGGAAGTAAAAACAGCTATTGAAAGCATTCCTGCTAAACATCGAGTCTTAATTACTTCGCATGATGCTTTTCAATATTATGGTCGAAAATATGGCTTAAAGATGGATGCTATCTTAGGAACTTCGACCGATGCAGAAGCTCAAATATCTGATTTTATACGTGTCCAAAAAGCCATTCAAGAAACAGGGGTTCCAGCTATTTTTATTGAAAGCACCATCAATCCGCAACAACTACAACAGTTAGCAAAGGACAATGATATTTCCATTGGGGGAAAATTATTTGCAGATTCCCTGGATAAACGGGAGAAAAAAGCAGGTACTTATATTGGTATGATTCAAACCAATACAGAAACCATCGTAAAAGGCTTAACAAGCCCTAAAGAGAAGACTGAAATAACTGTGGGAGAAGAAGAGGGTAATAATTGGCTATTCACAGGTATTATCGCGGCCCTGCTTTTAGGTGGTATTTTCTTTATGATGCGTAGATTGAATTAGTGTTCATGGTTTCATGGTTTTACTGTTTCGTTGTTTTATTATATGAGTTGTCTTAAAAACTATGAAATCATGAAGCCATGAGACCATGAAACCATGAAACCATGAAAAATGATTTCAATAAAAGGACTTTCGGTATCCTATGGTCGGAAAACGGTCTTAACGAATGTGTATTTAGAAATACCTAAAGGCGTGTTATGTGGGGTCTTAGGGCAAAATGGAGCGGGGAAATCCACCCTGTTTAAAGCGATTTTGGGGTTAATTCCTGTAAATTCGGGTAAGATACACATCGATGGCAAAAGCCTAAAGGAACAACGAAAGCGAATGGTTTATGTGCCACAAAAAGGAGATATTGACTGGCAGTTTCCAGCTACGGTTTTTGATGTGGTCTTGATGGGGCGTTATCCACATAAAAAGGTATTTCAACGCTTGAATGCACAGGATAGAAAACTGGCCAATGAGGCATTGGAAGATATGGGCATTACCCATTTAAAAAATAGGCAAATCGGAGAGTTAAGTGGTGGACAACAGCAGCGGGTCTTTTTAGCTAGAGCCTTATGCCAACAAGCTGATATTTTTCTATTGGATGAGCCATTGGTCGGTGTAGATGTGACGACAGAAGAAAAAATTATGCAAATCCTCAAACGATTGGGCAACGAAGGAAAAACGATTTTAGTGATTCATCATGACCTTTCTAAAGTTCGAGAATATTTTAATCAAGTCGTTTTACTCAATCAACATATAGTAGCCTATGGCGATACCGAAACCACTTTTAACGATAAAAATATTGCTAAAGCCTATGGTGGACAATTAACAATTTTACATCGGACGATGGAGGTTTAGTTGGTGGGTGAATTGGTTATCGGTTACTTGGTATTCTCAAAAATCTTAACGTCATTCCTTGCGGAGATATGTAATCAGCCTATTGGCAGTCCCACTCTTATTAGATATGACTTTTCTATGAAAAGCATCATAAATATTCGGACTACATAATAATTTGGTTCTTTGACGATTTTTGCCACGAATGCACGAATAAATATTTCAATTAGTTTTATTCGTTTAAAATTCGTGCATTCGTGGCTATAAAATTGATGTCACGAATGATTTTAGCAAAAATTGTCAAAGAGCCTAATTTTAATAAAATGGCAAACCAAAATTTCATCTGGGCGGATTTATCCACGTATGCCCCTGAAAAAAGCAAGGATTTTTATCAAAAGGTTTTTGGATGGCAGTTTCATAATGAAGCAGACTATTGGTTGGCGTATAATGGTACTAAAACCATAGCAGGATTATATGAAACACCTGATTTTTTCAAAAAAAATCAAAATGCCGCATTTTTGGATGAGCTACTTTCAAGTGGATAATGTAGCCGAAACGGTCCAAAAAGCTAAAGCCTTAGGCGGAAAAGTAGAAATAGAAAATGAATATTTATTTGGTGGAAATATTGCCTTGATTCGAGATCCGCAAGGGGCTGGATTTACGGTTTATGATGGGACGCAATTAAATAATGGCTTTGAGAATACGGTCAATACGATAATTGGTAATGAGTTACATGTTTCTAATGCAAATAACGTTATTCCGTTTTATGAAGGTGTATTGGGTTGGCAAGTCGGAGCAAAAAATGCCTATAACACCTATCCTGTTTTTAGTGAAAATGGAAATCTAATAACAACCATTCAAGAAATAGACAATACTTTCAAAGGAAAATATGAATATTGGGCGATTAAAATTAGTGTAGAAAACTTAAACTCCACAAAGGATACTATTTTAAAAAGTGGCGGTCATTTGGTTTCAGACGAGGGCAATCAACTGTTATGCACAGATAATTCTGGTGAGGCTTTTTTCTATATTCGGGAAATATCCAGCTAAAGCACCTTAAAAAAGTAGATTTAACTGGATATTTATAATTTCAAAACCTAAAAATAACTTCCTTAAAATCTAAACATCCCACTCAAAGAAGAATTAAACCACGGACTTTGTTTACCCGCTGTATTTTTGGTGACTTCACCATTGATTTTAGTCAATAGGGTATAAATATCCACCCCTTTTTGTAAAAATTTTAGCATCGCTTCCGTGTAAGTACCATTTCGCCCTGTTCCATCTTGTGCTACATTGCCAGGGCTTGTCGCAAAAGCAATTAACGAGCCTTGAGGCTGTGCTTTTACAATGGTTAACCCCTTATCGCCTGAGCCTTTTATCCATCTACGAAATGGATTATTCCGACACGCATCTAGCACCACAATATTGGTATTGCTATTCGCATTTTCCATCTTTGCCAACATCCATGATACAGATACCGTTTCATATTCTATATCGGCTTCGCTTTCAATATTGGTCGCATCGACAGGAATTAAATAATTTTCCCCATTCACCTGTAAGCCATGCCCCGAATAATGCACAAGCCCCATATCGTAATTTTTTAATTGTTGAGTATAATCTCGAATAGCAGTTTTCATTTCTCGTTGTGTTGCATTTACTTTTTTGATGACTTTAAAACCTAGCTGTTCTAACCGACTTGCCATATCATTCGCATCGTTTGCTGGATTTTTAAGTTGTGCGTTATAGTCGTGATATTTGGCATTACCAATCACTAAAGCCAATCGCTTTTGTGTAGTATTGATGACCACAGGTTCAGGTTGTGTCTCTTGCTGTATTGTTATCACTCGGCTACTACTAGTCGTTCCTGCTGTATTCGTTGCTCTTAATTCTAACCATTGGCTTCCCGTATTCCCAAAATCCAATATCATTTTCCATTTATAGCAATTATTGGAGGGTACAATGTTAAAATCACGGCTATTTTGACGTGTCCCATTGACATATAAAACCACATCAGGTTTTTCCTTAGAGGTGATGCAGGCTTCTATGGTTTGTCGTTTATTCGTTGTCGTATAATTATTACGACTCGGTGATTGCCACGCAATAATAGGTTTAGCAATCTGACTTGCCTTTTTGATGCTTACTCGTTTATATGGACTTTTGCCTTTGATGGTTTGTTGGGCAAAAGTCATTGTCATAAGCGTAAAAAAGGCGAAGAGTAAGACGGTTAGTTTTTGTGTCATTTTGTTATAATTTAAATTAACCATAGTATGGTGATTTTTAACACTAATTTTCACGAATTTCCCTAATTATTTAATATTGTTTAAAATATAATTCGTGATTTTCGTGAAAATTAGTGTCTTTACAAGTCTTGTGTTAATAAATACTCTACCCCTGTGCAAAATCCGTCCAAGAACGCATCATAGGCGAATGAAACCCAATAACCATTTCTTTTTTAGTTACCCCTTGATCCAATATTTGCTGCCCAATATCCAAATCTGTACCATCTCTACGCAGCCAGATTATCCCATTGTCTTTGACTTCAATGTGCATAAAGCAACCATAATCTCGGCTTTCATTTTTCCAACCATCGGTATACAATAAATATTGTCCGTGTTCTTCATCATAAATCTCTAGGATTTCCCAATCGCTATTGCTTCTAAACCGATGTGCGATTTCAGACAGCATCCCTCGCACCATTTTTCTATATTGTTTTACTTTATCCATTGTAATTTATTTTCTGAAACCAATACAATCAATTGTTTCCGTAAATCCTCAAAACCTTCAAAATCAAAAATATCTTTTGATAACTCTTTATAAGCTGCTAATGGAATCGCTAAATATAAAACCCGTTCTGGTTCTTGCACTTTTAACGCCCTTTGATATAACTGAAACTGTCCGAGTGCATGATAGAACGCAGTAATGGTAGAAGTTGCTACAAAACTCTTAATCTCCACCGCGATTTTTTCCCTTCCTTTTTCTGCTGCTAATAATTTTTCAGCCCCCAAATCAATCTCGGTTGATTTCCGACCAATTTTTACAGGAAGTGGATCATGTGTAATTGTCCAGCCTTCTGTAATCAAGGCATTTTTTACCGTATCGTGTATTTTATCTCTTCTTGCCATTGTATAAATTTAGTGATTTCTTGTGTTTTTTAAAAGGGTAGAAGATGGAAAGAGTTAGTCCCTCGCTACTCGAAAACCGTGACTACTGTGACTGAAATCAGCCAAAAGTCCCATGTAACGGATAACCACTCGACAAAAGAAAGCAGTACCGCCAAAAGACCCACCACGCAACGAACGACTCTTACTAGGTTCACTCACCCAAGCTGTTCCATTTTGTGGTGCACCATCATAATTATCATGTTCAGTATCCTCACACCATTCCGCTACATTTCCACTCATATCATATAGCCCTAATTCATTCGCTTTTTTTTGTCCAACTTGATGTGTTCCTTTTCCAGCAATTAAATTATTACTAGCATTTTGACTATTATATTTATACCATGCTACACTATTAATATCATTGCTACCTGCATATTGATAACCTTGACTACGATTTCCACCTCGTGCAGCATATTCCCATTCAGCTTCGGAAGGTAGTCGTCCTCCTACCCATTTACAATAAGCTTTTGCACCATACCAAGTTACATAAATCACAGGATAGTTTTCAAAACCATTTTTTGCTTGATATTTTCCATTGGTGTATTTTATCTGACACTGACTATTTCCTATATTTAACCAAGTCTTCCCTCCTTCTCTCTGATTTCCTTTGGCATTTAAAAATGCAGCATATTGAGCATTGGTGACTTCATATTTACCGATATAAAAAGTAGGAACTGTAACTTTATGTACAGGCTTTTCATTATCCCTACCATCATTACTCCCCATCATAAAACTCCCGCCTTCCACACGTACCATTTCAGGCATATTGAGGTTTCCTTCCTGTACTTTGGCTTGTACTTCAAAAGCGATTTCTCCTTCAAGGCTACTCATTTCTTCTAAGACTCGCCAGCGGATGCGTTTAGCATAGCCGCCTTTTATATTTTTACCTACATCACCGCTTACCGCTTTTAAAGGCGTATTTGAAAAAGATTGAAATTGAGCGTCTTTATGTGTTTTATAAACGGATATATCGAATTGTTGACCGTTTTGTGCATTAACAATATCGTAGGTAATTACAATCTCTTCGCCATCGACATAAAAATCTACATTTTTGATGGATTGTGCGGATAGGGTGAATGTTCCTAAAGTGAAGAGAAATAGTAAGGATATTCTTATCATGTTTTGCTAGTTTACTAATTTCAAAGATAGTGTATTATGGTAGGAAAAGTAATGAAAACAAGTTAGTCCTTCGCTACTCGAAAGCCAGTAGCTCTATAGCAATCATTAGCATATTCCCAACTCCGATACGTTATACGGCAGCTACTAGAGCTTACATTCCAAGACCCTCCACGAGACACACGACGCATATTATTACCACCTAACCAAGCCCTACCGTTAGTCGGTGCATTTATATAGCCGCTATGCCAGGTATCCTCACACCATTCCCACACGTTGCCTGTCATGTCATATAATCCTAATTCATTAGTTTGTTTTAGTCCTACTTGATGACTCCCTCTTCCAACGTATAAATTATTACGAGTATTTTGACTATTCTGTCTATACCATGCTAAACTACTTACGTTATTACCTCCAGCATACTGATACCCTTGACTACGATTGCCGCCTTGTGCAGCATATTCCCATTCGGCTTCGGAAGGTAATCTACCGCCTACCCATTTGCAATAAGCTCTTGCCCCATACCAACTTACATAAATCACAGGATAGTTTTCAAATCCATTTTTCACTCGATATTTTCCATTGGTGTATTTTATCTGACACTGACTATTTCCTATATTTAACCAAGTCTTCCCTCCTTCTCTCTGATTTCCTTTGGTATTTAAAAATGCAGCATATTGAGCATTGGTTACTTCATATTTCCCGATATAAAAAGTAGAAACATTAACTCGATGTACAGGTCTTTCGTCATCCTCTCCACCATTACTCCCCATCATAAAACGCCCGCCTTCTACCCGTACCATTTCAGGCATATTGGGGTTTCCTCCTTGTACTTTGGCTTGTACTTCAAACGCTATTTCTCCTTCAAGGCTATTCATTTCTTCTAAGACTCGCCAGCGGATACGTTTGCCATAGCCGCCTTTTATATTTTTACCTACATCACCGCTTACCGCTTTTAAAGGCGTATTTGAAAAAGATTGAAATTGAGCGTCTTTATGTGTTTTATAAACGGATATATCGAATTGTTGACCGTTTTGTGCATTAACAATATCGTAGGTAATTACAATCTCTTCGCCATCGACATAAAAATCTACATTTTTGATGGACTGTGCGGATAGGGTGAATGTTCCTAGAGTGAAGAGAAATAGTAAGGATAGTCTTATCATGTTTGTGTTCTTTTGATGTTTTCAAAGATAGGGATTTATCAAAGAGAAAACAATGATAGCTTTTAAAATACTGCATATACGGAATTGGTAGTATTTGTATCGTTTTTTGCTTTAGTTCCCATCGCTATCAGGATAATTTACTGATGAATCAGGTTGGATAGTTGAAATCTATTTAGGGCTAAAAGAAACTGTAAAATTACAGTCCATTAATTTTGAATTAAAAATGTCTGAAATATATGAAGCGGTTGAAAATATAGAAGCACCTCAGGGTCAAATTGACTTTGAACAAGTGGATAAATAAACTGCCTAGTGGTTGAAGTCTTAAATAAGTGATGGTTTTAAGCACTGCAATACAAAGTTTTACAGCATTAAGACTGTCCGTCATTTCGGACTAATCGCACTAGGGATTTGAATATTTTCAACTTTCCAAAAGTATTTGAATACAATAATTGACTGACCAATAAAGGAACATCGCTTTACTTTTTTGATTTTATCAAATCTTCCAACGCATTAAAAGGTCTGAAATTCGTTTAATTCCATACTAAATCTATAAACTTCTTAACTTTGTCTCTGTTACAACTATAAATACAGTTGTATTTTAACATTTGAATAGGTTTAGATTAACATTACATAAACTCATTCATCAATTATTTTAAAAACCATAAAACTTTAAACTCATGGCATTCGAACTTCCAGATTTACCTTACGCTCACGATGCTCTTGAACCTAGCATTGATAAAAGAACGATGGAAATTCACCATGGTAAACACCATGCAGGTTATACAAAAAAATTAAATGCAGCAATTGAGGGAACTGCATTAGCCAATCAATCAATTGAAGAAATTTTAGCCAATGTTTCTCAGCACGGTGGTGCAGTTAGAAATAATGGTGGTGGGTATTACAATCACAGTCTATTTTGGTCAGTTATGTCTCCAAATGGTGGCGGTCAGCCTTCAGGTGACTTAGCAGCCGCTATTGATGCCGCTTATGGTTCTTTTGATGAGTTTAAAGCTGCTTTTGCTAAAGCAGCAGCTACTCGTTTTGGATCGGGTTGGGCATGGTTGTGTGTACATGAAGGTGGTAAGGTAGAAGTTTGTTCTACACCCAATCAAGATAATCCATTAATGGATGTAGATACTGCGGGTTGTAAAGGTACGCCTATCTTAGGTTTAGACGTTTGGGAGCATGCTTACTACTTAAACTATCAAAACCGTAGAGGTGATTATGTAGGAGCATTCTTTGATGTAATTAACTGGGATGCTGTCGCAGAGCGTTATGCTGCTGGTAAGTAATTTTAGTAGGCAGTTGGCATTACGCTAATTCTAGTTTACAGACAAAATATTTCAAAAGACCATCTACTCATTGAGTAGGTGGTTTTTTAGTTTTGTAAAGAAATACCTTAAACCTTACTCCTGCTTCAATAGCTATCGAGATTATACCCTCAAAAATTCTTACCTTTGCGAATTATTACAAATTTGAAAATTGGAAATTGCGATTAGTGATTTGGAAATTGTAAAAATATGGAAAAAATAAAAGTAGGGATAAGTATAGGAGATATTAATGGAATTGGACTGGAGGTGATTTTGAAAACATTAGAGGATGAACGCATTAATAAACTATGCACCCCTATCATATATGGTTCATCTAAAGTAGTATCTTACCATAAAAATATCACACAAACACACGGATTTACTTATAATAATATCCGCTCGATCGATCAAGTCAAAGCGGATGAAGTTAATATTATTAATGTCTGGAATGATAATGTGAATATAAAACTGGGTAAGTTAAATGAATCAGGAGGGAAGTATGCTTTTCGCTCATTAGAGGCTGCTACCAATGCGCTCAAGGCAGGTGAGATAGACGCGTTAGTAACAGCACCTATCAATAAAAAAGCCATGCAAATGGTGGGCTTTCAATTTCCTGGCCATACAGAATATTTGACCAAGAGTTTTAATGTAGAAGAGAGTTTGATGTTAATGGTGAATGATAGTTTGAGAGTTGGACTAGTGACAAATCATTTAGCATTAAAAGATGTCTGTGCGAATGTGACAATAGACCGAATTATTGAGAAAATCCAAATCATGGAGGAAACACTTCGCATTGATTTTGGAATTACAAAACCTAAAATAGCAGTATTAGCACTTAATCCTCATGCAGGTGATGACGGATTAATGGGAATGGAAGAAACGGATATCATCATTCCTGCCTTAGATGCAGTAAAAGATGAAGATATTTTAGCACTAGGACCTTACCCGGCTGATGGCTTCTTTGGTTCTGGTCAGTATAGTCAATTTGATGGTATTTTAGCGATGTATCATGATCAAGGCTTAGTACCGTTTAAAGCGTTATCGTTTGGTGCAGGTGTCAATTATACGGCGGGTTTACCTGTTGTTAGAACATCTCCCGATCACGGAACAGCTTATGACATTGCAGGTCAAAATAAAGCAGATGCTTCCTCTTTTAGACAGGCTCTATTTGTGGCAATTGACGTGGTGAAAAACCGAAAGGTATATATTGAAATGCATGCTAATACCCTAGAACGTCAGGATGAAAAGGCTTTACAACAGAAATTGAAAGAGGAAGAAGCGAAGATTAGAGAGGAAGAAAAGCATTCTAAGCGGTATAATAAACACCACAAACAATCGAATAAGCCATCAAAAGGAGATCATTCTCGTAAATCGAATGACCCAAAATCTACTAATTCACAAAATAATCAACATAAACAAAAGCATTCACAAAAAGGTAATGCTAAACAACATCATAAGCCAAAACAGCAACATCAACATCCGCAAAAGACAAAGCCTAAACCAAATCAACAAGGTAATAAACAACACCATAAACCTAAAAATAAACCGTCACAGCAACAACCTAAACAACATCAAAAACAAGGTGGTGAACAACAATCTAAACCACCTGTGGTAAAGCAAGAACCTCCAAAATCAAATGATAAGAATGAGGAATAGAACGATTATTCAATTCTATAATAAAAGTGTAATAGTCATCAAGTGAGTTATTATGAATTACTGAAATCTTAGGATTTTAGTTTTAACCTTTAACTCACTTGCTGACTTTTCCTCGTAAAGTTTTAGAGAATCATCAATTCTTATTTAATAATTTAACTTAGATGCAATACTTAATGGTATTTATCGGTGGCGGTTTGGGCAGCCTATGTCGTTTTGGTATCGCAAAATGGATTACTCCTTATCAACCTATCTTTCCTTATGCTACCTTATTGGCTAATATTTTAAGTTGTATTATTTTAGGTTATTTAGTTCAATTAAACCTAAACAATGCAGTACCTCAAAATTTAAAGTGGTTAATCATGGTTGGATTTTGTGGGGGATTTAGTACGTTTTCTACTTTTTCTAGTGAAACTTTTCAACTTCTTCAAAACGGACATACAGGATATGCCTTTTTAAATATAGGGGGGAGTGTTTTGGTTTGTTTAGGAGCAATTTATCTGGGTATGATGTTAACCAAACTAGCTTCTTGAATAATTTTCTAAAAGTTTTTAAATAAGCAAAGTGTTGATAATTAGTTGTTTATCTCTGATTGATGTTTTTTTGATTAAAAATGTTAATATTTTTTTAAGATTGTTGTGATTATCTAAAAGGCTTAACGACAAG
>CAYLSF010000062.1:0-14422 GCA_964385675.1 uncultured Saprospiraceae bacterium | reverse complement strand
AATAAATAATCTTGAGGATGTTTGCCAAATTCTGCTTGGTATAATTTGGTAAAATGAGAGACATTTTCAAAACCAATAGCATAACTCACTTCCGTAATCGTATAAGTATCTTGGGTTTCAAAAATAGTACGAGCTTCTTGTAATCTAATTTGGCGGATATAAGCACTTGGTGTTAGTCCTGTAATTTGTTTGATTTTACGAGCGAGTTGGCGTTTGCTAATAAGTAATTCTTGGGCTAATTGCTCTATGGTAAATTGTTTATTTCTGATTTCTCGCTTGGTAATGGTTTCTATTTGAGCTAGCCATTTTAGGTCTTCAGTTGTCGGTTGTTGATTATCTGTTATCGGTTTTTGATTGTTGATTTTATCTTTTGGCGTTTCTTTTGGAAGGACGCCATTTTCATTGACTGATACTTCCTCCTCTTCGATTTCAATAGTTCTATTTTTGCTATTGGTGATTAGGTTTTTAATTCTAAGCAATAATTCTTCTACTTCAAAGGGTTTAGTCATATAATCATCTACACCTATTCGTAAACCATGTAATTTGTCTTTTATATCTGCTCTTGCGGTTAAGAGTATAAATGGAATGGAGCAAAGTTGATCATTGGCTTTTACTTTTTGGAGCAGTGTAAAGCCGTCCATTTCTGGCATCATTACGTCGGAGAGAATCAAATTAGGAATTACGTCCCGATAGCTATCGGGATTAGAATTAGGAATTAATTTATCGTTTTCAATTTTTAATTCTTTAAGGGCTTCTACTCCATTATTCGTTACTATTACATTGTAATGAGGTGATAGAATGGATTGGATAAATTCTTGTAATTGTGGATTATCTTCTACTAGTAGGATGGTATCTTGGTTACTACTAGATTTTGGTGAAGAGGGTAAGTTTACTAAACTTTTAACCCCGATAGTTATCGGGGTTAGTAAACTTGGAGTTACGCCTTGTTGCTTTTGAGTATCTGACAATAAGTCATTATTAACAATTTGAATTGGTATTTTTATAATAAACAGCGTTCCTTTTTCTAACTCAGATTTAACGGATATATGTCCCTTCATTAATTCTACTAATTCTTTAGTAAGAGCCAAACCAATGCCTGTTCCACCTTCTAATGCGGTGTTTGATTTGGACTGAAAATATCGGTCAAAGATATGAGGAATATCTTCTTGTGGAATACCTCGTCCGCTGTCTTTGATTTTTATTGTCAATACTTCATTTAACCATGCCAAACTAACTTGAATCGCACCATTTTTAGAAGTAAATTTTAACGCATTAGATAATAGATTATTGATGATTTTTTCAAACTTCTGTCGATCCAATTCAATAATAATCGGTTCTGTTAAAGTAGTGGTTAACTGCAAATCAATTCCTTTGATTTTGGCTGTACTTTCAAAATTGGCAATCAGTCGTTGAAAAAACGAAGGTAATACAGTAGGTTCTGTAATTAACTGTAATTTATTCGTTTCTAGCTTAGATAAGTCTAATACTTCATTGACTAAGGTGAGCAGTTTTTTTCCATTTTGCTGAATACCCAACAATTGTTGCTCGGTTTCTTGAGTCGATTGCTGATGGATATTTTTTAAGATTTGAGATAAGGGAGAAAGGATTAAAGTAATCGGGGTGCGTAACTCATGAGAAATATTGGCAAAAAACCGAGACTTCATTCCATCTAATTGTCGCAATTGTTGGGTTTCTTGAGCAATTAATAATTGCATTGTCCGCCATTGTATAAAATAAAAAGTGATAGTGCCTAATGCACTTAATGTCAATAAAATAAACCACCAACGTAAATAAAAGGGTCTAATGACTTGAATTGTAAAAACTAAATTATTAGCTGCTTGTTGTCCATTGCCATTTTGAGCCGTAATTTCTAAAGTATGTGTACCATAAGATAGACGACTAAAGTTGAGCATCGGGTTTTTTGAAGATTGCCAATCGTACAAACCTTTTATTCGGTAATGGTAAGTAGAATTTTGACCATTATAAAAATCTAAAATTGCTAATTTGATATTAAAAAAACGATCTCCAGGTTGAAGTGTAATCGTAGAGGTTTTTAGAAGTTCTTCTGTTAAGTCCACTAAGGTAGATGCACTACCAGAAAACTGTTGAAAAGTTTTAAAGGTCAATTGAGGGGCTTTTTGTTTTACCCTGCTGTCTGCATAGTTTTTAGGATGAAAAGTGGTAAAACCATTGATAGTACCGAAATAAAGTGTGCCATCGGCAACTTTATAATGTGAAACCCGATTAAACTCATTATTAACAATTCCATCCTCTTCAAAATACTTGGTGACTTGTTCATTTTCTTTATCAAATTGCATCAAACCATAATCACTACTCAACCACAAATAACCGTCATCATCTTCATACACAGCATGTAAGGCATTAGAAGATAAGCCATTGGAGATGGTATATTGCTTGAACGGTTGACGGTGAACGGTTGATGGTAAACGGTTTTTAAAATTATGTTCAGTCCATCGTATTAATCCTCCATCTCCTGTTGCTAGCCAAATTGCTCCATCTGTCTCTTGATAGATATGATGAAAGTCTTTGGCTGGCAAAAAAGCATCTTTGGTTTGTTCATTATTATAAGTTGCCAATATATTACCCTCCAAATCACAAAGGAATAACCCTTGACTTGTACCAATCCAAACTTTTTGATTATCTGCTATAGCCGTTTGAATACTATAAATATTAATTTTCTCTTTCTGGTTTTCCCTAAATTGGCAGACGACTCGAAAGGTTTCTGTCTGTGGATTAAAAGCCAAAATATGATTAATGGTACTTATCCAAATCTCGCCATTAGCGACTTCTTCAAAAGTCCAAAAAAAATCAAATTTCGCAGTTAGAGGATTTTTATATTCTGTAGTAATTGCTGTTTGACTATTATATTTTTTTAATAGGGAGAAATCTCCCCACCAAATATTATCGGATTTATCTTCTAAAAATGTTGTAAAGCCTTCCTTATTATTTAATAACGTTCGCTGACCATCTGTACCAAATTTTCCAATATCATGTATAGAAGATAACCATGTATTTCCTTGCTTGTCTTTTAAGATACCACGCATGGAGTTTGATGCACTAGGCTCAAAAGGTACATAATTATTGAAATGGTTGGCTTGAAGCGTAATGATTTGTATGCCATTTACACCATCGCTAAACCACGTTTTTTCGCCATCAAACAATATTGGATACGATTTTATCATCCATTCGATGGAGTTGTACGGAAATTGAAAAACAAGCTCTCGGTTTTTATTGATCACCAATACCTCTTCTTTAAGTCGTAACCAAAAGAGTTCCTCTTGTGGATTATAGGCAGACTCTACCACTATCTTGTATGTATTGTTATTGGCTGGAATAGGTTGATTTTTAAAATGAGAATAAGTGGGTAAAGTCCAATATCCAGAAGCATTGTAAGGGTATATTTTTCCATTATCTACAACTTCTAAATGCAAATTATAGTCTAATTTTTCTACAACCTTTCCACTATTAGATAATCGAAAAAAATAACCTGTTTGAAGTGTATCAAAACCCGACATAAGGATTTCTCCATTGGGCAGCTTAAATAGACTTCTTATATAATCTATTTCTTCTGGATAAGTAAAACGCTTAAATCCCTCTTTTCGGGAATAAATAAAAGCCTGAGAATCTTCTAGAATTTGAATAAATATACGCTGACTATCTAATTGCTGGAAACAACTAATTTTCTTTTGGTCAAAAGGTAAATCCCCCTTAAAGTAAGTTGCAATATCAACGGCTTTACTAGATCGGGTATCAAAAATATTGATTTCACAAAGGGAGTAGTCATAGTTATATTTCTCCCGAGTTTTTAAAATCCATAAATGTCCCTGACCATCGCTCGCTATTTTGTGTACCGCATCTATGGTCATATACGTTTGATTTTCTTTTGAAAAAAAATCAAATTCTTGACCATCATAGCGATTCAGACCATATTCTGTCCCAATCCAAACAAACCCTCTTTTATCTTTATGAATAGCGTGAACTACATTGCTTGACAATCCATCTTTGGTAGTTAATGTCTTCACAGAGGGGAGGTAGCTGTTTTGTGCAGCCAGGGTTAAAGTAAATATCCATAAACATCCTATCAATTGAATGATCCTCATCTAAATGTTTAATTTGAGGTATAAATATAAAACACCATTCCAAATATTTAGAATGGTGTTTGAATAAGTACAACAGTATGTAAAACATTAAACCTGCTTCTGATCCCAAGCCCAAGCTGTTTGCATAATATATTCAATCGTATATTGAGGCGTCCAACCGAATATTTCATTTGAGCGTTTGGTGTCAGTATAAACAGCTATTACATCACCCTCTTTATGTTCGCCCAATATATGATTTAACTTCACTCTGGGTTCTTTTTCAGTTATTAGGATTACATAAAAACACCGTTAATGTAGAACGATTAAGAGTATGTTTAAAAATTTAATAAACTGAAATTTGATGGAAGCTATTACGCTTTATAATAAACAGTAATTCGAGCCACGTCTCTTAAAAAGTCTATTTCATGTACTTCATATCGAGTAACGTTTAGTCCTGTTCTAGTCTTTAAATCTTCTAAAAATGCTGTCTTTTTATCCAAATGGATATTTTCAATCTTTTCATATAACAACATTGTGGAGAGCTCTCTTTGCTTTAAAAGAGTGGATTCGAGCCACCATAAGCCTAAAATAATTGCAACGTTTGTCAATACTAATTCTGCATGACTGATTTTTCTACTGGATAAGGCATTAATAACAGATATACCAATAATGACAAAAAGATAGGTCATTTCCTTGATAGGAATGGTATCTGTACGATAGCGAATAATACCAAATACAGCAAATAATCCTAGTGCAAAACCTAATTCAAGTTTAACACTATTGAGTAAGAAACAGAGTAGAAAAACGACGGTTCCTACGGCTAGATAACTAAAGTAATATTCTTTACGCTTGCTGGTTTTGGTGTATAAAAAATGTGCTACAATGTATATCACTAAAGTATTGAAAATCAAACGGATTAATAGCTCCATAAAATCTTCAACATTAATCAATTTTATTCCTAAAAAATATAGAGTTTCCAAGTTTTATAGTTGTTTAAGTATCGTCTATTAATTAGACATTCAATGGCATCATTTTACTCAACTGTTCAATCTTCCTTTTCTTTGCCTTAAATCGGTTTTGCTTGATGGTATCATCCGTAAAAACTCGCCCAATACAATATTTACTAAACCCCGAAGTTGAGATTCTATTGGCTTGTAAGGCTTTGGCTAAAGAAGAATTTGTCTTTTTGCCATCTGATTTAATTTCTACAATTGCTACATTAGATAGCTTTTTCGATTGTTGATTAATCTGAAATTGTAGGTTAAAATCAATGGTACATCGTTCTTTAAAATTTTTATTCACTAATGTCAATCGAGTAAATTCATTGACAAGCGTGGGACTCAACGCTTCTCCCTTAAAAGGCGTATGTTTTGTAACAAAAGCCATTTCCATTTTTGATAAAGAAGAAACTGGTGAATCTGATACAATACGTCGTTTGATTGTTCGTCCTTTATTGTTTTTAAACTTGATTTCTAAAAAACAAAGTCCAGAAGCAAGATAACATCGTTTGCGAACTTTAAACCGATTTAGCTTACCATTATGATGAGCCGTGTACATGCTATTATCCTTCGTATCATAATAGGTTGTGGTGTAAGGAAATTGCTGCATACCATTGATTTCTAATATCAAATAGTCGTTTTGAATCACTTGCAATAAACGAGGTAAAGCACTGAGATGAAACCAATATTTGGTATCGGTTCTGTTCATTAGTGCTACCTGATTCATTTCAGATAGTTCAATGGTATCGAATATTCCTTTTGTCTTAATCATTTCTTTTTAAACTGATACGTATAACGTAATCGTACAATATTAAATAAATCGGCATCCCACACTTTTGTCTCTCTTTCTATCATGTATTGTAATGCAATTCTATGTCTTTTCTTGATTTTATAATCTGTTCCAATAGCTAAACGATATTTCGTGAATCCGTTAAATGCTCCTGTCTCCGTGTGATAAAACAATTCACCTGAAATTTTTGGATCTAGTTTCCAATTTTTAATATTATATCCAATGGTACTTTTTAAACGAAAATCACTACTCGGATATATATCGGGTGCGTCACCTACCCCTAATTGATTTCGACGTTGATAACGTAATCTATTTTTAAATGAAAATCGCTTTAGCTTTTTGATTTTAAATGAATTGGATAAATCTAATTGAATCCTTGTATAATCTTCATAACCTTGTGTTGCACCTTCGTTATCATTGATACGAATATATCTAAACCCCAGTCCTACAGTCCATTTTTTTGCAAATTCATAAGCTCCCTCTAATTGCGTAAAATACCTATCAATCTCAGAAGCATTATTTTTAAAACGAATCTGTTCTTCTAATACTAGATTCCATTTTTTATTGATTTTATAATCAAATTCCGCAGAAACCCAGCCTTCAAAGTCTTTTGAAACTGCATTCTCGGTAGTTTGACTATACCCCAGTTGATTAATGAAAATTATGCTTAATAAGCATAAAACACTATTTAGCTTATTCATTAAGTATTAGATTTATTTTGGATTTCGGATGTGGGATTTCGGGCAGTCTAAATGAAATTTAAACTATTTAATGGTAAATAATTTAAATGTATACCATAAAAACCATACATCGCTAACTGTATAAAACCAATTTATTCCTCATAACAAGAATTAGACGAGGCTTCCCCTTGAGGTAATCCATTGACTAATAAATTAGTTACTTCTGACGCTCTATTTTGAATCCATGCTTTCACTTGATCCACATGAGTCGTATAGGCTTCATCGTTTTGCCCTGTTTGTACTTGAATGGCTAAATTATCCACCAATGTCAACAAGGCTGCTTTATCCCATACCTCTGTGAGTAACCGATTCAACTCTGTTTCAAAGAGTTGAGCCGTTTCTGGAATGCGAGATAATCGTCTGGGCAATTCAGCATTTACAAAATTAGAGAAGACCTGTGCCTCATCAGTATGCTCAAAATAATTCATACCATCAGGAATAAATATGGCTCGATTGTTATCATTGGTATCAAAGAAAACATAGAAATTACTGTGGTTGGCTGTATATCCTTCTTTATGATTTAGCAATACTTCTAATGCCCAAAACGTGATGAATTTATCAATATTTATATATTGCCTTAGTGCTTCTACTAACCCAGCATCATCGGTAGATTCTAATACATTAGCAATATTCAAAATCGGTTGATTTAAAGAATCTGTATGCTTTGATTCCTCTTCCCAACGCCAAATCCATTCGGGTATAAAGTCAACATGTTGACCGCTATACAAATCACTTTTATGTTCTGAAAAGTGTCGCTTGAGAAATTCTTTTTGAACGACTTCTACATGAGAATAAATGCCTAGGGCTTCACCATTTACAGAAACAGTAGCCAAATTGCAACGAGGTGCAGGATAGTTGGCTAATTCAAATACCTTATAGTTGATAGCTTGCATCAGTCGAGAAGGATCTGCCGCATTATTGTTAAAATGAATCCGTTCGGTGTTTTGAATGGTCTGATCCTCCACATACCTATCTGTTTTTAATTTGATAGAAGGGGCTACTGAGAAGATGGAATTTAAAAAACCATTTTTACGAATCCCTACATTGTTTAAGGTAATGCCATCTACGATAAACGTTCCACTATACCAATTATACTCTGAGGGAAAAGGGACATCACATTGCCCTCTGTATTGAGCGGCTACTGCTGCTGCAGTTGTTCCATTTTCATATAAAATACTAGGCCCAAAAGGCGATTCATTGCGTAAGGTTTCAAAGTCCTCCATTTGGATATTTACACAAAGCACATGCTCGGTCTCAAATGACAATTCATTACCAATTACGGTTTGTGGAGAAGGCGTTGGTGTACAAGCTATACTAGTTGGTCGGTTTTCCCAAAGCTCTGATGCCAAGGTTTCCCCTATATCTAAATACTCTTTTGTACAACCCATTATTACAACCAATCCCCCTATCCAAAGTAGTTTTTTGTAAATGCCCATTGAGTTTTGTTTAATCAACATCTTACAAATCAACGGGTGACTCAAAGTCACCTGTTGATTAGATTTATAGTTATTTTAAAATCAATAACTTCTTAACGGTAGAACCATATTTTATAATATACATTCCTGCACTCCATTCAGACGCATTGATTTGGAAATTTCGATCCGTAATGGTGAGTTCTTTTATTTTTCGACCATGAACATCAAATATTTCAAATAAATCAGCATTAACCTCTCCTTTGATTTCTACATTTAATAAATCAGAAGTAGGATTCGGAAATACACTAAACTCATCTAATTTAAGAATATCGTTGGTAGATACAGGCTCGTTACTTTGACCAAAGGTAGCATCTTGAATAACGAAATTTCCTGTTCCATTAGGCACTCGTGCATAACCTTGATCGGTGACTTGTTGACCAAAACTGACAGAATCAACCAATAACACGAAGGAATCTAACAACATGACCAACTCACCCGATGCTGCCAATTTAAAGTTAGCATGAAGAGGGCCTTGACTACCATCTTCATCTGCCCATATAATTAAGTATTCATTCGCATTTAAGGAAGTTCCTATTGGTAATTGGAATTTTGTTAAATTGTCGCTTTTATCTGTAATATACCAGCCACTTAAATCTACAGTTGTATTGGATTTATTATATAACTCTATCCAATCATCAAAATCTCCTGCATTATCTGTAATGTACGCATCATTAGATGCCATTAATTCATTAATAACAATATCCGTATTGCTAGAACTTCCTGCTGCAACATTGTAGTAATAAACATTATGTTCTGCACCTTTTGGCATAAAACTAACGGTATTGACAGCATCATTAGCAACTGCTTTTATATAAAAGCGTACAGACGTACCCGCATCATATCCTGGAATATCTGCGCCATAAACACCATCATTTGCTCCGCCATCTCCGTGTTGCCCATCGTCATACATTAAGGCTGTTTCAAAATTTCCTGTTAAAGCATTAGAGTAATATAAAACGACCTCATGAATACCATTTGTTGAACTAACGGTAGCATTAATGTTTGTTGCTTGATTAGCAGTAGGTTTGACCCACATCTGTCCATTAGTAGCATAAAATACATTGGAAATATCAGGGATCGGTACGTCAATTTCTACTTGACTCGATAGATAATTATATCTATTATTGAAAAAATTATGAAGTGCTGTTACTTCATTTTGAAATTCATTATAAGTATAAATCTTTTTCGGATCAGACTGTACTTCTGCGTCTATCAAATTAGCGTATTGAGTAATGAGTGGATTGATTTGATTAGGATCGATAACTTCTTCCAGCAAAGTTCGTACATGAGCTAAATAACGTTGACGAATACTAGGAATCGCCAATAATCGATTGAGCAAGGGGTAATTCGCATTATTCGCGTTATGAAAAGGACTCCATGTTATTTTATTCGCTGCCATTACGCTATTTCCATCATATTCTAAAGGTGTCATCCAACCCGTTGCATCATCCCAATACAGAAAATAATCCATTTCTCCTTTATACACGTAGCCATCATCATCTGTAAATAAAATTTCTGATGCTAAGAACCATAAAGTACGATCCAGATCCATATATTCTTTGATACTATCCTCTAAATTGGCTAAAGGTGTATTGACTAAAATATCTGTTACTTTTACTAAATCGTCCCAAGGGTTAGGTTTGTTGGCTTTTTTGAGCGTGTAATGTTGTTGGTATAAAGTTGTATCATTTCCTAAATAATTTAGAGCAGTAGTTCCTGAACCCCATTGAGGGCCACCAGGACCACCACCACCTCCGCCAGGTCCGCCACCACCCGGGCCACCCGTTCCATTAGGATCATCAGCTCTCCATCTAGTACCATCTTTGGAAAAAAACCATTCTTTTAAAAAATCAGCATTTAACTGTTGAACATTAGGATAGATTCCCCAATCTTGTCCATTAATACTTAAACGAACAAATGCAGATTTTGCAGCGGGAATGTGTTTACGAAGTTGATGTTGATAAATAAATTCTCTAAGAAAAGATCTGTCTTGATAGCAATTTTGGAGATTTAAGGTTTCGTATCCCATCAACTCTTGATCTGCATCTACAAAGTCTAAACTAATGTTAAAGGATTTTTTATCCTCATTAGGAATTTGAAAATAAGAAGTTTGACCTTTGAATCGTACACCGACATTTGGATATAAAACGCCATCAACCGTCATATCGGCAGTAATATTGGTTTGACTCTGATAATTTTGTTGCATTTGCTGCCAGTAGTTAGCTTGACTAAATGTTAGGTCAATTGTTCTGATGATAGACGGATCATAGAGTCCTTGAGAAGGCTGACCTCCTGTAAGTAACATACGCCCATCTGGTGAAAAATAAAGCTCACTAGGAAGTGTCTGAGCATTAGTTGTTTGAAAGTTGATAAAACACATCAATAACAAGTAAAATGGTAAAAAACCATACATTGATTTATACATGATTAGAATTGATTTGTAACACAAAAACCAATACTTTGATTTTAAAGTATTAATTTATTGGCGGTAAGTTCAATGTAAATTTAATACTAAATTAACAATAACCTAATCTATATTTTTGAAAAAATACATGGTGAAATAGTGTATTGTCAACGTGTAGAAGGGTAAGACGACAGGAATTTTGTAATCCCTCGGTTGGGTTTAATTTTTTTGATAAGAGAGGTTCTAAATTGAAATATATAGGCTTTGACAAATCATGTAAAAAGTCATCAGATGAGTTTCTCATTCTCAATGAACATACTCACCTGATGACTTTTATATTATTTGTCATTTTTAATTATAAAATTTCTGACACTAGCTAATTACATTTATTTCCAGCATTTACCTTTCCAATTTTTAACTATACCTCGAACTAAAATCCCTGAAGGCGTCAAATCGTTTGATGCCCAATTACCCGTATGACTACTATTTGGTTTTAATGCAGATGCTCCTTCTTTTTTATCATTAACCGCCCAATTACAATGGGTTATATTGTTGTCACAAAGGAAATCCATCCATTCCTCCACCGAGGTTGTATCAACTGCACCATCTCCATTTGCATTCACAGTTCCCCATTCCGTTACCATAAGGGCTAATCCACTATCTAAGGCTATTTGAGCTTTATCTCTAAGGCTTTGCCCATGTGAACCTGCATAAAAATGTAAGGTATAAGCAATATTAGAGTAGCCTGTTATTGGATTTAGGGCAACACTATCGACATCTTGTGACCAAGTAGGCGAACCTACAATAATTAGATTATTCTCATCAATTGCTCGGATAGCTGCAATTACTGCTTCTGCATAGGGTTTTATGGTATTTGACCATGAAGTCGTATTTAGCGGTTCATTGTATATTTCATAAATCACATTATCGTGTGTACCGTATTGAGTTGCCATTTCTTGAAAAAAAGTAATCGCTTCTTCTTGAAAATTTTCGGCATGATGCGAATGCCAATCAATGATGACATAAATACCTTCTTCAATAGCTGCATCCACAACCGTTTTTACTTTTTGCTTATTGGTAGAGTCTGTAGCATATCCCCCATTTTCTCCTACGCCCATTGCTGCTCGCACAATCCCTGCTTCCCAATCTTTGTGTAACCATTCTACAACAGAAGCATTGTAAAAAGCTTCTCCGCCCCAACCGGTATTACTCCAAAATAAGCTTCCTCCTGTTAAGGATATAGTATCTCCATTTTCATTGACAATCTGATTACCCTTAACAGATAAACTACCATTTACTTCTACGGGTGTTTGAGGAGTATCAGGTGTTTTTGTTGTAGTAGAATTACAAGCGTATAATGTGATTGAAATAAAGAGTATGAACAGATTTTTCATTTTTATGGATTTTGATTAGCTACCTATGATTTAACACCTCAAAGTAAATCAAGGGAATTGAAAAATTGTAATACATTCATTCTCTAAAGTACCGTAATTTTGAATATGTGGATATTGGTATTGTAAGATTGCACATTTCAAAGGAGAAGATTCTTAAACCTATCTGAATTTGGAAGGACTGATGAATATAATTCATGATGGATTTTTTCTAACGAATAAATCCATCTCGTTTTTCATAAGGCAACGAAAAATCAGCGTTATGAACGAGTTTAAATTTCCAATTGGCATCATCATTTTTCACGATGACGAATTGAATAACACCATTTCTATCGGGCAATGACTGTCCATGAGGCGTTTGACTTTTTTTATTCAACCAACTCGCACTTACTATAATAACATTAGGGAGAATCTCTCGGATTAAGTAGTTATTCATTTCGAGTGTAGCGTTTTTCATGACTACATTGAATGCAAATTCGTGTTGTTTTTCAATAGCTACCTTTCCAACTGCGGTTTGATTAACTACATCAGTAAACTCTGCATTTTCAACGAAATTTTCTATAAAAGCAGTTAAATCTTTATTGTTCCAATCATTCAGAAACTTATTTAAAAGTTGCTGGATTTCATTGGTTACGCTTTCGCTTAATCGTGATTTCATTTTATTATTTTTTATTGTATGTGCTTGATTTGTAGTATTGAAACGATTCTTGAAAAACTTTATTGAATATAAAATCTATTATGAAAATTAAGACCTAAGACAATCGAATAAAAAATAAGATTATATAATATTTAATAATTTGATAATAAATGTTTTATGAATTTTGTTTTTCATAAAATAATCGATTGTCGATTGTCATAATATAGCTGAATGGATTTAAATCATCGCAAACGGACACTTTCCAAAAAATCAAACTCCGCTTTCATATATCTTTTTTGTGTTGAAGTCGTTGTATCTATTTTCAAAATATGACCGTTGGTTTTATCATACGTTTTCCATTCGGGTAAATCAGTACCATTTGGATTGCCTGTTTTAGCAAAATTTACCCAATAGGCAGACATCATTTTTTCAATATCTTTATCAATAGGTCGCCACGGACGTTGCCAAGTATGAAGGTTGTGTAGGGCAAAAGGAACTTCTGAGGTATGAAAAGCACCAAAGTTAGGAAAGTCTGGTTTATCAACGGGAACGTGTGCAAACTCATAAATGAAAGTAGGTTTGGTATTAAAGCTAGATAATAAATGTGGGGTCATGCCTGCAAAATGGAGTAAAGCTAGTTTGGCTTTCATTTTTGCTGCTTCTGCATCGGTTGTAGCGGGAAAAACTTGTAAATATTCCGCTGCTCTTTCGCCATATTGTTCTTTTGCTTCCGCTTTATATGTTGCTACAGTAATTTTACTTGTGCCTAAAAAATCTCCATCACCTGTTACCCAACCTGCCATAACAGGTACTTGTTGGTGTTTTTCTTCTTCAAAATGCTGAACGATGTCAGTTGGTAAAATATAACCATCCAAAGTAACACCAAATCGCCCAACTGCGGTATCATTGCTGAGTATTTGAATTTTTTCGGCAGGGAGTTGTCTTAATTCCTCAATAGATTTTGTGCCAGCCACTTCCATCAAACGAGTACCTACCTCTTCTGCTTCGGATAAGTTTTGCTGCAATCGATTTGTAAATAAACCACCACTTTGCAAAATCGCTTTGTGGAATAATCCCTTTGCTAAAGGTGAAGCAATCAAGGTATTTACACTAAATGCGCCTGCGGATTGACCTGCAATTGTTATATTATTTGGGTCGCCTCCGAAAGCATGAATGTTATTTTGCACCCATTTTAAAGCCATAATTTGGTCTAAAAATCCATAATTTCCAGAAGCCTTGTGTTCAGAAGCCGCCGTTAGTTCGGGATGAGCCATAAAACCCAATGCACCTACTCGATAGTTGATACTCACAAACACAACACCTTGTTTTGCCATTTCTTCACCATCATAAATGTCGCAATTACTCGAACCACTCACTAATCCACCACCATAAATCCAAACAAAAACGGGCTGTTTACCCTTTAGGGATTTCGCAGACGTCCAAACATTTAGATGCAAACAATCTTCACTCAATGGTTCTGGTTTAGCTATAAATTCTTTTGACCAACAATAAAATGGTTGCGGTTTATTTTGAATCGGACTGGCCCTAAATTCCTTACAAGGTTTGATGCCTTCCCATGCTTCGGCAGGTTGTGGTACTTGCCATCTTAAATCGCCAACAGGTGGTGCAGCATAGGGAATGCCCTTAAAAATCCGAATGGTTTCGTCTGCGTTATAGATGCCTTCTATTTTACCGCTGTCAGTTATTAGAATAAGCGGTAGTGTGTCTGTACATCTAATACATAAAATAGTTATGCTTATTAAAAGGAGTAAATTTTTCATTAGTTTTAGTTTTATTAGTTACGGATTATTTTATCAATTTGTAATTAAATTTGGATGTGTAGCTAACAAAAAACTGCAGCCAAACCTGTATCTCTGGAATTACTAT
>CAYLSF010000061.1:0-14428 GCA_964385675.1 uncultured Saprospiraceae bacterium | reverse complement strand
TTGTTAATAGCTCTAAAATAATACAATATTATTCCTATTGCTACTATCAAAATCAAGGGCAAACGCATGAAAATTTATTTTCCGCAGATAGTTTTCAATAGTTTGATTATCAATGGTTTATTTTAAATCAAAAAACGAATTACTAAACTAAAATCACAGATGAATTGAAGCTAACTTTACTTAATTTCATTAGTCATAAAACTTTATTTTGTAAAGAGCTTATTTTTAGACAAATAACCAAAATATTATTGGTTATTTAGTGATTTGCAAAATAATCTGATGCGTTTGCCCTTATCAAAATCAGTTTTTTGATTTGAACATGATTTTATACAGATGGAATTTTTTATAAAGACTTATCCCTAAAGCCTACCTCGAATAACTAGAAAAGACACAAGCCATGGAGGTGATAGATGAAATAGAAGACCCTCAACTCAAAGAGAAATACTAATTCAAGTAACATAAATTTTGATTCTCAAATAAAAAAGCGTGATAGCTAATAAGTAACTACCACGCTCTTTATCAAAAATCAATTCTTATCGTAACAATAGGGTACTTCCTTTATAAGTGATTTGACGGCCATCCCTAAATTCCACAATTGCAAACCAGGCAAAAGTACCAGGGTTCATAGCATTACCATTAAATGTACCATCCCAACCGTCTTGTTCTGAATTCATAGGTACATTAGTTTGTTCAAATACTAATTCGCCCCAACGGTCAAATACTTTAAACTCTTTAACTTGTAATGTACCATTACCGCCCTGTACGAATAAGAAATCGTTATTTCCATCTAAGTTAGGCGTAAAGGCATTCGCTACAAACACTAACCTAGGTTTATTGACTCTTACAATAATATCATCCTCTGCTTCACAGTCATTATTATCCGTTACAATAACGGTATAATATGCATCTTCTGATAATGAATCAATAACAGGATTAGGACAAGTCGTACAAGAAAAAGAACTATCCGTAGGCGTCCATAAGTAGGTAAATGGTCCTGAGCCGTTTGTCGTTGTTGCAGATAAATTCACTTGCTCTCCAAATTCAATGGTAATATCTGCTCCTAAATCAACGGTAAACTCATTCGGCTCGAAGATAGTAGCAGAATTGGTAAAAACACAACCATTATCATCCCTTACATAATAATCGTACGTACCTGCTTCTAACCCTACAATTCTATCATTATTTGCGTAGTTTGTTCCATCCAAGCTATATTGATAAGGAGGTATGCCACCTTGTGCTTGAATTTGTAAGACACCATCACGTCCTTCATAACATAAAACATCTGCAGTTGCGTGTGTTGCCGTTAGTTCCTCATCTGGCTCTGTAATGGTTACAGAATCTCTCAATAAACATCCATTAGAATCTTGAACTAAGAATGAATAAGTACCAGCAGGCAGGCTATCTGCTACTGAACCTGTTTGAGAACCTGTATTTGCATCCCACTGTACCCAATATGGTGCAGAACCTCCAGCAATTAGTACCGTTCCACTTCCTAATGCTTCTCCTTTACATAAGTTATCTATGGTGCTTGTAGAAACAGCTAAGGCAGATGGTTGTGTAATGGTTACACTAGTCACATCTGAACAGCCTAAGGTATCTGTAACGGTAACAAAGTAAGTTCCAATACTTAACCCTGTTGCTGTTGCTGTTGTTTGATTATTGGCAGCAGCATCCCACTGATAGAAATATGGAGCTGTTCCTCCTCCTGCCATTACAGTAGCTGTTCCATCAGAAAACCCATTACAACTCACATTTTGTTGACTCGTTGTAAGGCTTACCGGATCGGGATGAGGAATAGTAATAGAAGCTGTGGTTTGACAACCTAAGTCATCAATGATGGTAACGGTATAAGTTTGTCCGCCCACTAAGTTAATAGCCGTATGCCCATTTGCAGAAGTTCCTGTCTGCTGTGGAATGGTATTCCATATATAAGTGTATTCATTATTGATATTAGGCGTTCCACCACTAGCAGCTATTGTGGCACTACCATCATTTCCTTGATAACAACTAGATGCCATTACATTGAAGAAGTTGGTGGTAATAGAATCAGGTTCTTCCACTACAACGCTATCCACAGCAAAACATCCATTTTGATCTGTAACAAATACTACATATGTTCCTGCTCTTAATCCTGTAGCAGTTTGTGTCGTTTGATTTGTAGGTGTCCATGAGTAATTATAACTACCTGTCCCACCCGTAGCAGTTACGGTAGCGGTTCCATCTGCTCCTCCAAAACAATTGACTTGTGTTGTTCCGAATCCAGTAATTTGAAGTGGTGTTGCAGGTTGCTCAACAAAGACAGTTGCCGTTTCTTGACAGCCGTTTGCATCTGTTACGGTTACGGTATAGCTTCCCGAAGCTAAGTTAAATGCGGTAGCGCCTGTCTGTGTTGGAATAGTACTCCATGTGTAAGTATATCCTGGTACACCTCCTGTTGGTGTTACTGTGGCTTGCCCCGTTGCCTCTCCAAAACAAAGGACATGAACCGTATCTGTTGCTAATGTTAAAACGGGTGGTTCTGTCACTTCAATACTATCTACAGTTGTACAACCATTTACATCCGTTACCGTAACATAGTGCATACCTGCTGCTAATCCTGTAGCTGTTACAGTAGTTGCGTTAGACGGAGACCATAGATAAGTATAATTTCCTGCTCCTGCTCCACCTGTTGCGGTAACAGTAGCCGTACCATCACTTCCACCATTACAGATAACTTGGGTAGAATCCATTGTTGTTAAAATCGGTGCAGGTTGAGTGACTTCTACTGAATCAAACGCCATACAGCCATTTGCATCAGTAATCGTCACATAATGCATTCCTGCGGCTACATTAGGAACTGAATCTGTCGTTGCTCCAGAAGGCATCCATTGATAAGTTAACATTCCTGTACCTCCTACTGCATTTACTACTACAGAACCATCGGATAAACCAAAACAACTTGTTGGATTTGCATTGGTAACTGTAACAATTGCTGGCGGTTCCGTTACGGTTATGCTATTTATTGTTGTACAATTATTAGCATCCGTTACCGTTACAAAATAAGTTCCTGCTTGAAGCCCTGTAGCCGTTGCTGTCGTTTGATTATTTGCGTTTGCATCCCATAAGAAGGTATAGTTTGGCGTACCTCCTGCTGGTGTTACGGTTGCCGTTCCACTTCCATCTCCATTACAAACCAAAACAGTAGAATCCATTGTTGTCGTTAATGGTAATGCGGGTTCAGTCAATGTAACAGAAGCTGTATCTGTACAGCCATTTGCATCTGTTACCGTAACGATATAAGTACCTGCTATCAATGTATTTGTCTGTCCACCACTCCATGTAAAGCTATATCCACCAACACCACCGACTGCGGTTGCTGAAACAGTTCCATCGTTTCCACCAAAACAATTAATATTTGTACCTGTTGCTGAAACATCTAATACAGGCGGTTCTGTTACTGCAATGCTATCAATAGCAAAACAGCCGTTTGCGTCGGTAACCGTTACGGAGTAAACGCCAATGGATAAACTCGTTGCAGTAGGCATCATAGCTCCACTTTCCCAATTGTATGTAAATCCGCCAACACCACCAGTAGCCGTGACGGTAGCAGTACCTGTTGCATCGCCATTACATAACACTTCTGTTGAATCCAATTGTAAAGTAATACCTATTGGTTCTAAAACTTCTGTACTATCTGTGTAAACACAACTATTTCCATCAGTAACTGTCACATAGTGCATACCTGCTCCTAATCCTGTTACTAACGAATCTGTAGCTCCAGAAGGCATCCACATATAAGTATAATTTCCAACTCCTCCACTAGGAGTCACGACCACAGAACCATCTGTAAATCCATTACAACTTGCTGCTGTAGAATCCATCACAGCCGTAATTGCAGTTGGTTCGGTTACCATAACACTATTAACATCTGTACAGTTATTCGCATCAGTTACAGTTACGAAATATGTTCCTGCCTGTAACCCTGTGGCAGTTGCTGTAGTTTGACTATTGGCAGCAGCATCCCATAAAAAGGTATAATTTGGCGTACCTCCTGCTGGTGTTACAGTTGCAGTTCCACTGCCATCTCCATTACAAAGTAAAGCCGTAAATGACATTGTTGTTGAAACAGGCGTAGCTGGTTCTGTGATAATGACGCTTGCCGTATCTGTACATCCACCGCCATCTGTGATCGTTAAAATATAAGTACCAGCACTTAATCCAGTTGCGATAGAATCTGTAGAACCAGATGGATTCCATGCATAGACATAAGGTAACAAACCACCTTGTGGTAAAGCGGTTGCTGTTCCATCATTTCCACCAAAACAACTTACATTAGTATGTATTGCTGTAGTTTGAAAAGTATCGGGTTCGGGTACATTTACCGTATCTAATAAGATGCAGTTATTCGCATCTAATATCGTTACAAAATAATCTCCAGCTGTTAAGCCTGAGATTGTAGAAGTTGTTCCGCTATTACTCCAGTTAAAAGTATAGCCTGGTGTACCACCAGAGATAGCTACGCTAGCTGTTCCATCGGAGAATCCATTACAAGAAACGGTTGTAAATGAAGGAACGGATACTATTGGAGTTGGACCTCCAATTACCGCACTATCTATTGCACTACACCCATTAGCATCTGTTACGGTTACGTAATAGGTTTGAACAGATAATCCTGTAGCCGTTTGAGTGGTCTGGTTTGCTGCATTAGCATCCCACAAATATGTATAACCACCAGCACCACCTGATGGTGTAACCGTTGCCGTACCATCTGTATTATAACTACAAGAAGTAACCGTTGTACTACTTATCATAGTAGTCATGGCAGGAGGAGAAGTAACAATTGCAGTATCAACTGCGATACAGTTAGCTGCATCCGTTACTGTTACAAAGTAAGTTCCTACATTTAAAGCTGTTGCTATAGCAGTTGTTTGGTTATTGGCATTAGCATCCCATAAGAACGTAAAACCACCAACACCTCCTGATGCTGTAACCGTAGCGGTACCATCAAAAATACCTAAACAAGTTGCAGGTGTTGATGCGGTGTCCGTTACAATAGCCGATTGTTCTAAAATAAACATACTAATAGTAGCTGTACAATTGTTAGCATCTGTAACTGTAACCGTATATGTTCCTCCACTCAATCCTGTAGCTGTAGCAGTTGTTTGACTATTGGCATTAGCATCCCATAAGAACGTATAGTTTGGTGTACCTCCTGTTGGTATCACTGTGGCTTGTCCATCCATTGCTCCATTACAACTCACATTGACCTGAGCAGAATCTAATACAATTGCAGTTGGTTCAGTAACTGTTACGGATGGTGTAATTGTACAGTTATTTCCATCTGTAACTGTTACAGTATATGTCCCAGCACTTAATGCTGTTGCTGTAGCAGTCATTTGTCCATTTGCGTTTGCATCCCATAAGTAAGTATATGAACCCGTACCACCACCTATTGTAACTGTCGCTGTTCCATCATTTCCTCCATTACAATTTACTTGAGTAGAATCAGTCGTAACGGTTAAAGCTGCTGGCTCTGTAATAGTTACATTCACTATATCTTGACAACCATATACATCTGTTACAGTAATTGCAAATGTACCTGCAGAAATACCTGAAATAACATTAGAGTTTTGAGCAGGCTGACCAGGGAATGTATAAGTAATCGGAGCGTTACCGCCTGTTGAAGATAGCGTCGCTGTACCATCACTTCCTCCATTACAACTCACATTAGTTTGACTAGCTAAACTCCCGACTAAAGAACAAGGAGAAGTCGTACAGGTCTGAGAAGCAGAAGGTGCAACACCAGGACAATTACTAACCCCTCGAACATCTATGGTTACACTTTGACCTAACGTCAATCCAGTAAGTTGATGTGAAAAATCAGTCAAGTTCGGATTTATCCATGTCGCTCCACCATCTAAACTTACCTCATAACTAACAGCTCCAGGAATTGTGTCCCAACAATACGTTAAAGTAGTAGGAGTCGTTGCACAACAAGTAATCATTGGAGCAGCTAGATTACTTATGATATCAATGGTTACTGTTTGAGAATCCACACAACCAAAAAAGTTGGTTGCTACTACGGTATAATCTGTGGTTACATCAGGACCTACAAAGGGATTTGGGCAAGTAGTACAACTGATACTATCTGTAGGTGTCCAAGCATAAGTAATGACACTAGGATCAGCAAATGTAATTGACCAATTATTATATGTTCCTGTAAAACCATTCCCTCCATCAATAATCATTAATGTCCATATACCATTAGAACTCTCTCCAACTAACGAAGAAAAATTCCCTTCTGGTAAAAAGTCTCCTGTAAAAGGAGGAGAACCTGAAGTAATCGGAGTTGTAGCAGTAGGTTTAAAACAGGTATTTGTATAATTATCACCAAACCCTCCATTTCCTGTACTCAATTCCATCGTTTGACCTGATGGGGCAATCAGCCATAATCTCAGATCTACATCTGCTTGATGATTTAGATCCAAACAAACGGATTCTACTAAGTTGGCGTTCAAAATAGTAGCAGGTGAAACACCTGATACTGTTATTGGAACTAAAAGTGTATCCAAATCTGGTATAGGTTGACCATTATTATCTGAAAAAGTCTGTGGCGTTGGTGTAATTGGAATCGTTGCATCTAATTGCACAGAATCACCAAGGCAAATACTCGCATCACTAATAGCAGGAATCGTTACACCACTCACTACTTCAATCGTTACAGAGTCTGACTCAACACAACCATTTTGAAAGGTCTTTGTCATTGTATAGGTCGTCGTAGTCGAAGGTGCAGCAAGTGTAGTTGCTGCCGAAGGATTGACGAGTCCATTCGTAGGTGTCCAACTATAGATCTGGTCAATCGGACTTATATTTGTCGCTAATGTAACTGTATCATTAGGGCCACACATACTTTGATAATCACCTGCGTCAACTGTGGGGACATCAAGGATAGTTATCGAAAATGTAAATATATTAACCCCAATAATGGGACAGGCATCATCTGTCATATTAACCGTAAAAATATGGAACCCTGCATCTTGTTTGGTGGTATTCCAAGTGAATGTACCAACGGGTGGTTGAACAGAATTATCTACCGTAAAAGTAGCTTGAGGAATACCTGCATTCCAATCCATTCCAACAATATCACCAGGATCTGTATCTGCTCCAGTAACCGTAAAAGATATAGACTCTCCTTCACAAAAAGTTAAATCATAATTATTCGTATTATTTGCTCCCGTAACCGTCGGTAGTGAATTAACACAATTAAGCACTCTAAACTGAATATCTCGCATAACAGAGCCTATCAGCACACCATTTCTATATTCCTCTACCAACACACAAAGTACACCTACCTCGACTTGTGTTGGCGTAAAATTAATTGCACCAGTTAGTGGATTAATCGTTACACCACCAGCCGTTGTTAATGGATTTAAACCCGAAAAACCCGTATTATAATTTACTGAACCATTGGCATTATCTAAGCAATTTACTAAGCTAAATGATAATGAATCCCCATCTAACTCACTTACCCCGTGACTATAATTTACATCTTCACCTACGCACACAAAGGGAGTTGGATCGTTCAAGAAGTTTGGAGAGTTATTACATTGCCCTGTAGAGTTATTTAATAACGTCTCTATGTATAAACTTTGACCACCACCGCCTAATGTCGTAATTGCTCCATTTCTACAACAATCTGACCATGAAATCACCCAATCTGGGCAGTTAGCAGGTAAGGTTACCGTTAATTTATAGGTATATTGAAGAATACCATAGGGTCCATTACCATTACAAGAAGTTGCTTGACCAGGACAGACAGGTGTTACATCTGCTGGATTAGGATTGGAAGCAGTACTAGCGACCAAGGGAATAGCTAGATTTAGTAAAGATTGACCGCAACTAGCAGAGGTTATATTAATAAACTCTGGATCACCTAAATTCACAAAACCATTACAATCTTCATATAGTTGCATCTGAATATTATATGTATTGGGTCCAACACACGTAAATGTAATATCCCCTCCCATGATGTGAGAGGCTGAAGAAGGTATTGTAGCTGCTAAGATTAAAATTACACTCCAAAAAAAGATTGAGAGTTGCTTTGTAATATTTCTTCTCATATATAAGCTTTTAGACTTAAAACTGATTGTTGTCTCCTTTAATCTTGTTGATTAAATTCGTTTAGTAAGTACTGGTAAGTTTAGAATTGCTAATTTTTTATCATCATGGTGAGTAATTAATAGTAAAAATAGCAATATCTGTATCATTTTTATAACAGTCTAGTGTAAAGATATGTACGTTAGCTGTTCTATTAAGATAGTTTTAACAAATTTATAGACAGATTCTAAACGTTTAGAAAGGATTAAAAATTATTCATAAGGGAAACGAATCGTTCGTATGGGGGAAATATCTACTTCAAAAAAAATTAGTTTTTATAGTTTCCCTTAATTTTTTCTGAATAAATTGATATTGTGACACTTAAAATTATCGTCTTTATGCGTTTATAGTATGATTCAATTCCACTAAAATGAAATTTTACACAACTTATAACTACTCTTTTGAGCAGAAAATCTTATCAGTATATAGTTTTTTAAATGCAAATTTGTGTTTTATCTAAGTCTTAGTGTAGAATTGTATAACTTTGACAAAATTTTAATTTATGACGCATCAGGTTTACCAATCTTTTGTAGAAGCGAAAAATTTAAATGAAAAGAAGTTTGCAGTCCTTATCGATCCTGATGAGGTAAAAACAGATAATATTGATCAGATAATCAATATGGCAAACAACTCACAGGTAGATTGTTTTTTTGTAGGTGGAAGTTTGGTGGTTGATGATGCCTTAAACTTTTGCATCCATACCATAAAGCAAAATTCTGACATTCCTATTATATTATTTCCAGGAAGCACCCTTCAAATTCACCATAAAGCAGATGCGATTCTATTTTTATCTTTAATTTCTGGTCGAAATTCTGACCTATTAATAGGTAAACATGTGGAATCTGCACCTATCCTTTATAGAAGTCCTCTAGAAATTTTACCGACGGGTTATATGTTAATAGATGGCGGTGTACCAACTACAGCTTCTTATATGAGTAATACATTTCCAATCCCTTATCATAAAGTAGAAATCGCTATCTGTACAGCTTTGGCGGGTGAGATGTTAGGCTTGAAACTAATCTTTATGGACGCAGGCAGTGGGGCAAAAATGCCAATCAGCGAAAAAATGATTGCTGGTGTGAGTAGCCATATTTCCATTCCATTAATTGTAGGAGGAGGAATCAGAACACCAGAAAAAGCTTTAGCTAATGTAAAAGCAGGGGCAGATATTGTTGTAGTTGGTAATGCAATAGAAAAGGATCCGTTATTACTGCGAGAATTATCTAATGCTGTTCATTCCATGAATGTCCCCGTTGTAAGTAATGGTTAATTTTTACATTTTAGATGAACCATTCTTAGTCTTCTAATGGTTTAGAATAGCAAAACGTAAAGATTTGAAAGGAACAATAGTAAAATCAACGGGAAGTTGGTATTGGGTACGGACAGAGACAGAGGACGTTATCAAATGTAGGATAAAGGGAAAGTTTAGGCTAAACGGGTTAAAATTAACTAATCCTGTAGCTGTTGGAGATATGGTAGGGTTTGAATATAATCGTGGAGAAGAAGCGGGTATTATTCATAAAATACATTCTAGAGAAAATTATGTTGTTCGGCAGTCTCCTCATAAAAGACTACATCTGCATTTATTAGCAGCCAATATTGATCAAACATTACTTTTTGTCACGATTCGCCATCCTAAGCTAAAAGTTGGTTTTATTGATCGATTTTTACTAATGACTGCTCCTTTTGATATTCCTACCTATATTATTTTTAATAAGGCAGATTTATATAATGAAAAGGATTTAGCTGTTTACGAGGTATTGAAAGAACAATATGAAAATATTGGTTATAAAGTAGCTTTAGTTTCTGCACTTAAACGTCAAAATGTTTCTTATTTAGAGGATATTTTAAAAGATAAGATTTCTTTGATTAGTGGTCACTCGGGAGTTGGAAAATCCACCCTACTCAATGCTGTACAACCTCATCTTGATATTCGGACACAAGAACTTTCCGACTACTCCGGTAAAGGTCAACATACTACCACCTTTGCAGAAATGCATCAGTTGGATTTTGGCGGAGCAATTATAGATACTCCAGGTATAAAAAGTTTAGCTTTTAACAACCTCACTCCCCAAGATGTTGCTCACAATTTTTTAGAGATATTTGAAACTTCAAAGCATTGTAAATTTAATAACTGCTTCCATATCAACGAACCTAAATGTGCAGTTAAGCAAGCCCTAGTAGAAGGTACAATCACAGAACAACGCTATTGGAATTATCGCCAAATACTAGATGAAATCAAAAGTCAAAATTATTGGGAGCGGAATAAAGATTTATAGTAGTACTTATAGTAGCACATCCCGATAGCTATCGGGATTCCTGCTTGTATTGTAGTCGGAGTCGGATGACAAGCAAAAATGCTTGTGTCAGCCTACGACAACAACAACGCCTTCAATCGCTCACAATCTTCCAATACACTATCCGATTCTACTTTTTTCAATTGGTAAGGTTTTTCTGACGAAATCGGTTCGCCTGGCAATGAAGGTAAAGGTCTTGGCTTCGGTAAAGGCATTTTCTTAAATCGTTGTTGTATTTGAATAGCTTTTTTAGAGGGCTGTGCTTGATTCTGTACATATTCACTGGCCATTATTTTTCCATCTTCCCAATATTCAAATAAGGCACTTGTGATTTTATCTTGATTGGAAATGGCATTATTATCAATCCAAAATGGAGATAAATTGATAAATTGCCCTAGATTAGTTGGATTATCTGTCCATAAAATAGATTGATTCGGTACAAAATGCAATAAGGCTTTTCTATGTTTATCCACCATCGGATATGTCCCATGACAATTTCCCATCTTCGTTTCAAATACAACTTTTTGCCCTGTCCGATTTGTGGTTACATTAGCGTCTCGTATAGAGACAAAGTGCATTTTAAAAATAAACTCAACACACCGCAATTGATTTGATAAGTAGTATTCCGTTAAGTAAAATAATTGTTTTTGCTCCGATTTAGGTAAATTATCAAAGTCATTGGTTAATGGTCTGAAACCTTTAAAAAATTGATAGGTTTCAAAAAAATCGAGCTTTATAGTTGGATGTGTATATAAAGTAAGCATTTTTTCTTCAATCACAGCAATCTTGTGATGTCGTAAGAACAAATATATTTCCGACAAAAGCAGGGTGTAATCAAAATCCAAATAATTATCTTTATCCAATTGATACAATGCTTTTATACGATGTGTCAAATGTTCATCTAACTTTATATTTTCATGAGTTTGCTTCGCTTTTATCAGTTCTCCTAACGCAATAAAACTGATAATTTGAGTCGTTTTTCGATAAACTTCATATAATAATTGAATATTATCATTCGTGATTTTGCTGGACAACTTAAAAATTTGATTCAACAACAATGTTAAAGGCATCGGTGCATCTTCTATTAATAATTGAATAGTCTCCATCTTACCTTTATCCCCAAGTATTCCTACTCGTTGTCTCCTTCTTCGGTTATTATCAGTCTCTTCTTCTTTATCAAATGGATCTTGTGTCACATCTATAGAAACGATTTCATCTAGTAGTTTTGCTAATAAGATTCTAGGCTTATAATCATCTATCGTTACGGATGTCTTAGCTTCTATGGCTTCTATATCCTTTTGCATAAAAGTCAAAGCATTAGCATTTCGCCATTTTTTATATAATAATTGTACACTTTCTTCATCCACACTTCGCTGAAAACCCTCAAATTCACGCCTTAGTCCACTATAATAATCTCTATAAATTGGAGAATTCACCGTTTGTTGAATTTGCTGTATGTGAAAAGGTTTTTGGGATAGTATGTCTGAAATATTGGAAGACTCAAAAGAAAATTGAGTACTTAAAATTTCGGGATGAATAGACTCACTTTCTAATTGCTCATAAATGTACGCTTCGCCATTTACATATTGGTAGAGATGTATATCAATTTCATTATTACTAGTTTCATAATATGTATTTTTATCAAAAATGAATGGTGTCAAATTTAAAAATGAGGTATTATTTTTATTGGCTAATCGAATAATAATAGCGTTATCTGTTAATAACGTCGTCATGGCTATGGGGCTATCATCAAATTGCAAAGTATTTAATGCGAATGTATGCAATCGACTTAATTTTGTCTGATATATCACTTGATCTTTTTCGTCCTTTGTGACTTGAATTGAGCGAATAGCAATCATTTCATATTTGGTCAAAAAGGCAATTTCCGAAAATAACCGAACCAACTCTATTTCTGCTTCTTCATTAACCTCCTGAGCATTAATATCCAACTTTTCTAAAGTATCAATCGCCTTCATTACCGTACCGTTGTTGACCAAATTTCCTATTTCTGGTATAAAAAAGGTAAGGTTATTAGCTTTAAATAAATAGATCAATCCAACCAGTAATTTAGCATAAGAAAATTCATGATAATTGGAGGCATTTAATTTCAAAAACATATCTAATACCTCTTTGAAAGAAGCCGATATATTTAAATCAGATATTGTTTCTTTTTCATCCCAAAGCTGGGCTAATACTATAAAGCAGAGTGTTTTTAACAATGCAGTATAACTAGCTTTCATATAAGCATTTCGCTCATAGTAGGCACAGGCTAACATTTGTTTTAAAGCACAACTTACTGTCCATGGAAAACTTTCCAATATCGGTTGAAATAAATCTAAAGCCGTTCCTTTACGTTCTTGATAGTTGATTTGTAACGTTGGGTTTTCTTTCATCACCGCATCTAGTATATAATATAACCTATCGTTAGCATGTGATTCATAATTCTGCTTTTGATTCTTATATCCCTTTTTACCTTTTTTACGACGAGGTATAGGTATGTAATTATTGTTAGTTTGTTGTTGTATTTGCATTTCTACATCGAACATCTTAGAGCGAATTAATTTCGCATCAACCTCTCTACTTAACCAATCATTATAGGCTTGTAAATACTTTTGGTAACGAATTGGAGTAGTGCGTTGGCTAACTTCTGTTGTCCATTCGCTATTTGGATAGGTTTGCAAAAAATATTCATAACTTTCCAACGTATTCATTTCTTCAGCAGCTTTAAACGCTTCTCGCTCTTCAATTTTGGTTTCTTTTTGAATAGTGGCTATGATATGATTGGCTGTTTCTGAATATTTACCATTTTCGCCATATATCTCTAGATATTGTTGATAAGCCGCAATGGTTTTTTCCGTGTTAGCTAACTGCCAACTTTCTTCTTCTGCTTCTCGTTTTTGTGCAGCTAATCGTCGTTTCCACACTTCTTTTTTATGCTCACTGTCTGGAAATCGTACTAAAAAAGCATTGTATGCTGCTACCGTATCTTTTGTTTTGGTAGCTATCCAAAAGGTTTCTTCATCCGTTTTTATCTCCAACATAAATTCACCATTCTGATCGCCTACCCCTTGCAATCTTTTTCCAATTGGCGTTTGTTGTGCATTCGCTGCGGTTACATTGGTTACATGGTCTATTAATCTTGAAAAAGGTACTCTAGCGGTACTATTCGTTTTTAAATAATTAATAATTCCTGCTGCAAATGGACTATGTTCTCCTGCCGTCCCATCACTTACGACTTCTTCCATACCTGAAGAGAATCCCCACCGAGAGGCTAAAGCTGCTTTTCGCTCTGCCCCCAATACAGAATCATCTTCTACCGAACGAGTATTTGCAAAGATAGACCCCGAAAAGCAAGAATCTGATACTAAAGCAATGTGTCGTGCGTTCATACGTCGAATGGCTCGAAGCAACATAATATTAGGTACACAAGAAGACCGATCTCCTCGCTTACTTTCATAACTTACCCAAAATCCCTCATCAAAATCTTTGTCCAAGATCCCATGCCCAGAATAGTAAATAATGACGTTATCGTCCTTCGTAACATTATGAATCAACCATTTCAATTCTTTAAAAATATTCTCCTCTGTAGCATCTTCATTGTACAACTCTCGAATAAACTCTTCTTCAAACCCTTCGTATTGCTCTAATAAAACAGTTTTAATACCCTTTGCATCTCGTACCGCATTATTTAATTTAGCCTCATGTTGATAATCATCAATCCCTATGACCAAAAGATAATTAACCCCTAAAAAATCAATTGCTGTAAATGCCATACTATCTTGTTTTTAATTATGGTTGTTATTTAATAGGTTCGAAAGTCGATTGTCGTAGATATTGTCCAACTACTTACTTTTGGTTGTTTATACCTTGACGTTTACGTTTATTTGAATCAATAAGTTTTGAATTATAAGTTTTCTGATATGCTTTTTCTTGGCTTAACCTAAAATAATTACATTTCTACGCTTTCCACTCTTCCTTAATAAAAAATTAATAAT
>CAYLSF010000060.1:0-14458 GCA_964385675.1 uncultured Saprospiraceae bacterium | reverse complement strand
TTTGTGACAGTCTAGGTCGAAAACCATACCAAAATCTGACATTTATATTATATTTGTTAAAATTTCATATCATTTTATTAAAATTATTTTCAACGATTTAGCCTGTTTTTTGGTTAAGAATGCCAAATTTGTTTTAACAGAATTTGTGACATCATATATTTAAATTTTATAATATATAACTAACACTAATTAATTTTTAAAGATTTTTCAAAATAAAGAATAGGCATAATAGATGATCTTGGATGAAGATGAATTTATAGAAGCAGAGACTCGGCGAAGTTTTAAAATATTGTTAGAAGAACAGCGAAAATTAACGACAGTTGTTTTGACGCTAATAGGTTTAAATGTATTGATAAACACCTATCTATTTTCGCTTAATACTTATCTGAATATAGATATTTGGTTATCAAGTAATCTTATTTATGTATTATTACCTGCTATTATTGGACTCATATTGACCTTATTTTTCAATATTATCCCCTATAAGCAATTTACCTATGGAGAGCGATTTATTCGTACCTATTTGATTCTACTTATGATTTTCTATATCTTGATATTGATTCATACATTGATTCGTTTATGATAAATTATTGATTAAAATAAGATGCGTACACTAGACGAAATATTTCATAAAGAAGAGCGGGATTACTCAGAATTGAAGCAGACAGAGTCACAACTAGCAAAAGCAGCAGTAATGCTGTGGGGCGTCTGTTTATTATCATGGTTAGTCGTAGGAACGCTAGATCCCGAAGAGGGCAGTGATTTATTATTAGGTGTAGCAATTATTTTTACCATATTTCCACCATTTATAGCAGCAGCTTTTGCGACTCCGCTTAACCTTATTCCCTACAGAGACTTCAATTACAGAGAACGATTTCCTAGAATATGGTTAATCTGCTTAATAGTTCTCTTTGCTTTGATGACAATTATAGGTCTTTTTGCCTTGGTTACAGAAAATTTTTCTTGACTAGAAGAAGTTAAATGACCTCAATCATAACTCCTATTTTCCAATTTTATACAGATACATGTAATAATACGTCGTTATTAATGCCTTTAGGAGATACACACAAATCATTTCAAGCATATATATAATAAATTTATTATATTTGTATTATTATAATAAATATTGCTTTGATACAAGATAAAATATAAAGCCTCAGTAGTATTAATATTATTTATACGCATCACTAAATATTATAAAGTGTCTATTGGTGATTGCTTAAAACTAGTAGTGTTAGCATAAGTTATAAACATGCTATGGAAAAATAACTTGCTTACTATACAATTCAACGTATCACTGACACTACTCTAAATGAATGGTTTATGAAAAAATGGATTCAAACAACAACGTTTCTAATGGCAGCCTTATGGCTAGTCAGTTGTAGCCCAAAGATCTCCAAAATCGAATATGAAAAACAAGCCTACGAAATGGCTCAATTGGAAAAACGATTAGAGCTACTACAAAAAGAACAAGAGAAAAGTCAGTTTTATGCTGAAAACACCACAAAAGGGGCTTCTTACACCGCACAAACTGATTTTAACAAACTAAAGGCTAAACACATTTTATTACAACAGCAATATGAGGCATTGCAAAAGGCTTATAAGAGACTAAAGGTTAAGAAAACAGAAACAACTGAAGTCCAAAATATTTCTACATTAGAATATAATGAGCTTAAAGAAAAATATGATAGACTACAAAGTGAGTATGTTGCCTTAGAGGCTCAACATAACTATATGGTGGCTAATATGAATGCACCGAAAGCGGTGAAGAAGGTTAAAAAGTCTAAAGCTAAAAAGAAGACTAAAAGAGCTAAAAAGCCTAAGACAAAGAAACGAGAGACGGTCAAGAAAACACCCGTAAAAATGCCAGAAGTGGTTAAAGTAGAAAATACGGAAAAAACCGCAGTATCATCAACAGAGACAGATCCTATTCCTGTAGTTATGGAAGAAGAGGAAGGTATGAGTAAACAAGAATGGACTCGTGCGGAGCAAACATCAAATGTAGAGGCAAATGTTAGTCAGTTATACTTTAATTATAAAGACTTTGAGCGTAGAGAGGATCGTCTTATCATGGAGGTGCGTATAGCAAATAGAGGGAACAAGCGTAAGATGAAATGGGCAGCTCAAAATATACAATTGGTAGATAAATCAGGTAGAATCTTTGAAGCTAAGGATTACAGAGTTGGAAAGACCTACGCTAGTCGAGTAACAGGTAATTTAACTAAAAGACTAAAAAAAGATTATACCGTTCAAGCCGTATTTGCCTTTGAAGGTGTACCACTCAATTTAATAGATATCAAAGCATTACGTTTGATTATTGATTTAGATGGAGAAAATACTTTAGTAGAATTTAGAGATATTGAGTTAGAAACACTAACACGTTCCTATAAAATAGAATTTTAACGTTTAATCAAATCCTACAAATTTCCATTTGTGGAAATAAATGTAGCCCTTCTGAATTTCGGTTTGGAAGGGTTTTTTATTCTTATTAAAAAATATCATCAAAATAATGTTGGAATAATGTGTAAAACCCTATAAAGTACTGTGAATAGAAGTACTTTATTCTGTTTAGAAGCTGTCTAAATAAAATTCACATCTAGGGAACTATCCCATTAAATTTTTCCGTTTATTTATTAAATCAACTTAAAACTATGGTTCACTAATTTACAATTTATTGAATACCAAATCAATAAAGATAATATTGCTATGCGAGGTATTAGATGGTGTTCAATGACTTGTAGAATTTAAAACAGTATAAATAATGCACTATACTCAAAGGGAATAGTGTAATTATCATTTTATGATGAATTAAAACTTAAAGGAGGTAATTATCAGCAAATTAGTAACAAGATCGAAACATTTAATGCGAGTAGCAATGTACAACTCGCATGACTACATTCGCCGGGATTGGTTTAAAGGCGTACTATTTATCCTATTAGGTGTTCTCTTCCTATGTAAAGATATTAGCGTATCTTTTCGCATAGGTTCACCGTTGGATGGTGGTAATGTAATAGCCGAAAAAATTGCAGATGAGCCTCCTCTACCTCAAAAAACAACTTTGGTTGTAGAACCTGTAGTAGAAAAGGTGAATCAAAAACCGTCTAAAGCAATTGTCAAGAAGGCTGATAAGTCTAATGATAATAAGGCGAATCACTTTTATAATATTACTTTTTTATTAAACCCTACTTATGCAAAGCGTAAAAATGTAGATCCTGCTATTGTAGCAGCTAAAAACAAAATTTGTTATGACTACATTAAGCGATTTGCTCCTGTAGCTCAAGCAGAAATGAAAAAATTTGGTATTCCGGCTAGTATCACTTTAGCACAGGGTTTATTAGAAAGTGATGCGGGCAGTTCAAGATTGGCTCGAAAAGCGAATAACCATTTTGGTATTAAGTGTTTTTCAAAATCTTGTAGAAAGGGACATTGTCTAAATTTTACAGATGATTCGCACAAGGATTTTTTCCGTAATTATACCAGTGTGTGGGAAAGCTATCGAGCACATAGCTTATTCTTGCAACGGAAACGGTATGCTCATTTACTCAACTTGTCATCAACAGATTATAAAGGTTGGGCAAAAGGTTTATCAAAAGCAGGTTATGCTACCGATAAGCGATATGCTGATAAGTTGATTAAATTAATTGATATTTTGGAACTGCATCAATACGATAAGTATTGAGTGAATTTTACATAGTAAAAATTGAGATGAAAGCATCTTTTAAAGGTTGACTTTAATTGATAATTGATAATCGAATGTCGTACCTGTTATTAGATACTTTCTTATTCATCTTCATTTTATGGCTGCTTAACTATAGATCCTGTTTGTATTACTTTATTATTGAGCCAAACCGCATAATGATAAACACCTTTAGGAACTACTGCTGCCCGTTCCCAGGGTACAATTGTTACACCATCACGACCTTGCGGTTGTAAAAAATCTAATAGAAATCCTTGACTATCATAAATCGCAAATTTGAGGAGTTTATTAGACGTTGTTGTATATTGAAAAAAGACCTCATGTTGAAAAGGATTTGGGAAAACCGTAACTTCAATATTATCCCCTATATTAGGTTGATCAATCTGTTGAATCACTAAATCCATCCAAGCGATTCTACCCGTTAAGAAATTTTTGAGGTAATCAATTTCTCCTTCATAGTTATTCGCTACAATATTATTGGGCCAGATATAAGTGGAAAGAATATCCCATTTTTGAAAATTACGTTGCTGAGCACCACCATCTAGTAAGGCAACTAGAGAATCAATTTTACCTAATAGATTTTCATTAGACCAAACGGTTGCTCGAAGTTCATTCCATCTAGTTTTTAGTTTCTTTTGAAATTCAATATCTTCCATCAATTTATACCACCAAAAGTGTGTAATCCATTGGTCATTCGGACAGGCATCTCTGTGGGCTAATACCCATCCTGCGGTTTGATTGCCACTACAATAATCCGCATTACCTAATGAAATATTAAAATCCCAGACAGGCCCCATTTTTAATTTACCACCTTCGCTGTCCTTATCTTTGTGCATAAAGGTACTTAACCGATAAGCATCTAAGTTTTTACAAATTTCATTGGTCAAAAAATAATCTACAAACGAATTGACATCAATATAAGCAGGATAGCCAAGGTCATTATCTGCAAAATCATCAGATAACATGACATTTTCAAAAGTCGTGATATAGTTTTCGATATAGTTCTTTTGCTCTACAACAATCTCATCAGCCTTTGGATATTCATATTGGAAATAAGTGGTTTGCCATGCTCCATCTCTCGGAGGATAAGGAGAAGTCCAACCATCGCCTCCCGTTCCATTCAATTTATCTTTTTTGATAATGTAGCCCCCCGTTAAATCATCCCCACTAATTTCATCAGGATTCAATCTTGAAACATCCACTCGATTTTTATCTCGTTTTATCTTTTCCACCAATAAATACACCCCTCTATAATCGCCATTAATCACCAATTCGCACAAACGAGTTCTTGAAGCGTATTGCCCCGTTAATCGAGCAATTTCAAAAGAAAGGGCATTTCTGATCAGGCTTTTATCGCTAAACGGGCCATGTAGGATCCAATCATTTTCCTCTGGCATTCCTAGTAACGATACATTGTTATTTTCACCATTATCCAACTGCGTTTCTAAACCATATCCTTTCTTTGGAAAAAACTGAGACGTAGAACCTCTTATTTCTATGCTTATTTTACCGTCATATTCATTGAAAGAATCGCTTATCATATTGGTTTGTCCTTCTCCATTATAAATAATCCCCATATCTGCGGTAATTCGGGTTAAATCTTGAATATCTAATCCATTGGTATTAATGACCATTATGGGAAGATTAGAAGAAGTGATCCCTTGCCCAAAAGATAAAACTGATAGTACAATACAAAACGTGAGTGTAGTGATTCTAACCATAGGATTGAGTTTTTGATTTATTATTTAAATCAAGATTTAAGATAGTTTGTTTATTTCATAGAGATAGAATTCAGTATATTGTAATGTCTTATTTTATCATTTTTATAAAAAGAGAGCCACAGATTCTCACAAATTACACGGAAAATTATCTGCGTAATCTGTGAGAATCTGTGGCCCTTTTCTCTCTTCTATACGTCAATCCAATTTACAATTTCGTAAAGGGTACCGTGAAAGGTTGTCCATTATCTCTTTTCACCTTCAAGTAATAAGAACCCTGTGGTAAATCCGAAACATCCATTTGTAAGTTATCATTCGTCATTATAACTTCCTTAACAGGCTGACCTAACATATTGAAAATCGTAATCACACTATTCGTGTATTCAATCGTTAAGGTATGTTTTACTGGATTTGGATACATTTGGAAAGGTTTAGTATCCTGTTCCTTACCAAGTGTTACGATATTTGAATAATCGAATTGACCATCAAAATCTACTTGTTTTAATCGGTAATAATTCAAATCCGTTGTTGGAATATCAAGGAACGAATAGTTAGTAACTTCATTTGATGTACCTTGACCTGCTATAAATCCAATTTCATCCCATGTTTCACCATCCACACTTCGCTGAATTTCAAAACCTTCATTATTTTCTTCATACGCTGTTTGCCAAGTTAAGCGATTTCCTTCTTCTGTTGCTTCTCCTTTAAAGAAGGTAAACTCCACAGGTAAATTATTACTACCACTATTGGCAAAGAATCCTGAAAAACCAACGACTTCAAAAGTCACTTCCCAACGCATTTTGCCAGCATTCCAAATAATTTTATCATCATCAGGGTCGATAATAACGATATTTCCAGAATACGTTCCAGGTAAACCACTTCCATCACTAGATGAGCCATCAAACTTTGAAATTCGTAAGTTTGCTTTACCAGCATCATCATTAGGTCCTGTTGGCAATGGATCAGATACGTTTGGATGAGCATTGTACGTATCAAATTCAGCTTGTGTGAAGTAAAGCGTTACATCACCCGTTACGGTACTTGGATTATTCTGCGGTGTAATCTGATAATGGCGTTGTAAGTAAGGCTTACCCAAAAAGGTAGGCACCGCACCTGCTACCCAAACATTAGCATCTACATCGCCAGATACTTGATTATTTCCACTTTGTACAACTTGTGCGATGAGTGTATTACAATCATCCGCAAAGGATGTATTAGTTCCCTGTGTCGCTGTAGTAGAAGCATCTCCACTTGGAATATCTGCACTACCATTCGGTACAGTAGCAGCTTCTTGATATTCATACGCTCCAATGTCATAGACACCAACTCTAGAATTGCCTAAGGCATCATTTGGAATAGGCGTACTCGGTGTAGTACCTACATTTAGTAAAGAAACATTCGCACAAGTGGCAGGAAATAATCCATCATCTACCGTAAACCATTCGTCATCGGGACCATCGGGATCATCTTCATTTACAAATGGAGATTCCGTCAAATTTATAAAGCCTGTACCAGCGGTAATGTTTCCACCTGTACCATCTGAAGCGTTGTGAGAGGAGGATGCCTCTATATTTGCTCCTTCTATATCGCTCACAGAACCATTAGCAGTATTACCAAAAAAAGAACTATTTTGAATAATTACATTACCTCCACTTGATAGCCCCCCTCTTCCATTTACTGCCTCATTGCCAAATATAATAGAATTATATATGCTAGAGTTATTTAGTGAAAGTCCACCAGCAAAATCACCACTATAATTATTAATAATAATACAATTTCTTAATACCATTGACCTACCATCTATTCCTCCACTATGACTTCCAGCTTTATTTCCATAAAGTATAGTTTTATTTAAAGTTGGATTTATACTGAGTTCTCTAGAAGTTCCTCCACCATGATGAATAGCAATATTATAACTTATTTCTGTATCAGTTATAATTGGATTGAATGAACCAGGAGAATATCCTATAAACATTACTCCACCACCACTACCTCCACTATTATATTGTATCTTGAGATTACTTAAGGTAATTGATGAATTTCTGACAAAAATTCCTCCACCATTATTCTTGTAAATATTTCTATTACTGTAAACGATCTCTCCAAAATTATTGTCAACAGCATTCCCACCTTGAATCGTAAATCCGTCTAAAATACCTGCATTAGTTAAACCAACATTGACAAATACATGGTAAGCATTTTCACTATTATTACTAATAGTTAAAGTGGAACCGCTACCAGATGAGACATCATCTCCGTTAAAATCTCCACTTAGAATAGTAACATTAGCCTTGAAATCCCTTTCTGAAAGCATAGTCTCTGTGCCGTCAAACCCACCATAGATTTTAACGTCTTTGTTAGCAATATGAAATGCGTTATTTTTGTCAGTTGTACCTGAACTGGCAGTTCCATCTGGTGCGTCTATAGGTAGATAAGTACCTTTTGCTACCCAAACTTCTTCACCTGCATCCGCACAATCAAGTGCATCTTGTAAATTGGTAAAGGCATTTGCCCAACTTTCGCCTGTATTATTACCCATAGCAGCGTGATTGACATAAAGACGAGTAGCTGCTTTACAAATAGGTGGTACAACTTCATAAGCTCCTATATCAATAGTGCCTTCTTTTCTAGTTTCCCCTTTTATATCTAATGTTTCGCTATTTTCAGCATCATTACCCGTATCAAAAATATCGCTTAATTGAGCAGGAACTAATCCATCATCCGTTGTAAAAAATGTATTATCTGCTCCTTTGGGATTACCTATACTATTGAATGGAGAATTTCCTAAGGCTACAAAACCAGTTCCTGCATTAATATTTCCACCAGTTCCATCCGAAGCATTATTGGTGGACATACCATCTATATTATCACCAGCAATATCACTTATATTCCCACCAGCAGTATTATCATAGAATACCGTATTATGTAAAAGTGTTCCAAATGCTAGATTGTTATATAATCCACCAGCATTTGTTGCGATGTTCTTGGTAAAAGTACAATTGACGAAGGAGACAGATACAGCATTGGTATTATCAATTCCACCCCCATTACCGTTCGTAGCTACATTCTGATTAAATACACATTGTGTGAAAGTAGCAGTAGCGGAAAAATTACTGATTGCTCCACCGCTTGTATTTGCTACATTTCCATGAAACATACAGTTTTTAAAGGTAGCACTAGTTGTTAAGTTATTATGAATAGCACCACTATTTGCACCTGCTGTATTAGTGCTTATAATACAATTATTTAAGGTAACATCTGAAAAATCATTGTACATTGCACCTCCGTCAGAAGTAACATTATTGTTAAACATTTCACAATTATTCATCGTCAAAGCACTATTTGAATTGTGCATTGCTCCACCAAATCCTGTAGCACTGTTATTTTTGAATATACAATTGGTAATAATTAATGCAGAATTGATATTAATCATTGCTGCACCATTATTTTCCGCAATACTTTCCCCTTTAAAATCTAATGTACCAATACCATCGGCTTTACCATTTTCAATACTAAATCCATCAAAAACTGAAGCATTCGTTAGATTATAAGTAATTAAAATATGATAGGCATTATCTGAAGTCAAAAGACCTGTACCAAGATCTCCACTTAATAGTGTTGGATTATTGATTCCATCCCGTTGTGACCGCATGGTTTCTGTACCATTAAATCCACCATAGATTTTTAAATCTTTGTTTGCCCAGTGAAAAGCATTTCTACGGTCAGATATTCCTGTACTAGCTGTACCATCAGGTGTGCTCCAAGGGTTTTGACTAGAAGCAACCCAGATTTCTTCGCCAGCATCTGCACAGTCAATTGCATCTTGTAGGTTTGTAAAAGCATTTGCCCAACTTTCACCTGTATTTGTTCCTGCTGCGGTAATATCTACGTAAAGTATAGTTGCAGCTTTGCAAGGGTTTGTAACGGTTTCATACGCTCCTATATCAATGGTGTTTTGTTTGCGAATATCACCTACAAAGTCGGTTGTTTCGGTGTTTTGTGCATCATCACCAGCATCTACTAAATCACTTCGTAAATTGTGTTTAAGACCATCATCTGCTGTTCCCCAAATATTATCTGCACCACTTGGATTTATATTATCTACAAAAGGCGAGGTAGTGAGTGCAACAAAATTTGCTCCAGCATTAATGTTAGCCCCTGTACCATCTGAAGCATTATTGGCAGAACTAGCATTGATATTATCTCCACTAATGTCACTAATAGTAGCTCCTATTTTGTTTTCAAAGAAAACAGTATTGTATAGTATAGGTGAAGCAGAAGCGTCATTTTCCATTGCACCTCCACTAGTTGTAGCTGTGTTTTTATTAAAAATACAATTGATAATATTCGACTGTGCGAAATCATTAAAAATAGCCCCTCCTCTATCTGCTGTATTATCAGAAAAAATACATTGTGTAAAAGTAGGATTTGCCAATCCTGAATAGATTGCTCCCCCTCTTGTTGCAGATGAATTATTATGAAATGCACAGTTTAATAACGTAGGGGCTGAAACTGCATTTATCATTGCCCCCCCTTCATCAGATGCAGCGTTATCTGTGAATATGCAATTTGAGATAGTTGGATGAGATGCATTGTTATAAATCGCACCCGCATTATTCTGTTGAATGGTCTGTCCATCATAATTGACGCTACCACTACCATCTGCTTGTCCACTTTTAAAAGTAAATCCGTCTATTACAGTAGCATTAGCTAAATCTTTTGTAATAAAGATATGATAACAATTATCCGTATTGTCATTAACTGTTCCTAGATCACCACTTAAAATAGTAATATTGGTTTTAGAATTACGTTGTGAAAGTATAGTCTCAGTACCTGCAAAACCACCATAGATTTTTAAATCTTTACCATTGAGGTGATAAGCATTATTTCTATCATTTCCGTTACTACTAGATGTTCCGTCTGGTGTATCTGTAGGATAATAAGTGCCTGCTGCTACCCAAATTTCTTCACCAGCATCTGCGCAATCTAGTGCATCTTGTAGATTGGTAAAGGCATTTGTCCAGCTTTCTCCCGTATTATCTCCGAATGCAGCATGATTTACATAAAGCCGTGTAGCCGCTATACAAGGAGCTATATAATGCTCATAGGCGCCTATATCAATTGTTGTGTTAAATATTCTGAAATCATTTTTAACATCCTTAGTCTCAGTATTAGAAGCATTATTTCCAACATCAGCTAATACGCTAGAGGCATTAATAGATAAACCATCATCACTAGTTCCCCAAATATTATCTGAACCGTCGGGATTTGAAATATCTATAAAAGGCGAGCTAGAAAGACTAACGAAACCTGTCCCTCCATTAAGATCATTATGCATGTGAATATCTGCAGCATTATGAGAAGATAAACTACTAACAGCAGGGAGTGAACCACCTGAACTAGGTGTATTTCCATAAAAAGCAGTATTATAGAAAGTAAAAGTGCTAAAGCTCGTATTAATCGCACCGTGATTTCCAGCAGTATTATTAACAAATGTACAATTGGTGAATACTGGATTGTTTCCACCTCCTCCTGTTGAACTCATTACTCCTCCTCCACTTATAGCAGCTGTATTACCATAAAATACACAGTTTGTGTAGTTTCCTTCTGATGATAAATTATTGATTGCTCCCCCTCTAACTCCTGCTTGATTGTTAGCAAACACACAATTGGTAAGAGTAAGATTAGAATTGGTGTTATTTTTAATTGCCCCACCTTCACTACTTGCTTCATTGTTTTTGAAAATACAGTTAGTAATAGTGATTAATGAGTTGTAGTTTGCCATACCACCACCATCATTATTATTAGCTATTGTTGTGCCTGATATACCAAATGTATTAGAATCATCAGCATTTCCGTCTTGAATTGTAAAACCATCTAATATTGCTGCATCAGTTAAATTACCTGTAGCTATGACGTGATAACAATTATCGGAGTTATCATTAGGTACACCAATATCTCCACTTAATATTGTTATGTTTGATGAAATATCTCGTTGTGAAAATATGGCTTCTGTTCCTAAAAAGCCACCATAAATTTTAATATCTACACCAAGATTATAATGAAAAATATTTTCACGGTCATTAGGACCAGAGCTTCCTCCACCTGGTTTATCTTTGGGCATATATGTACCTGCTGCGACCCAAATTTCATCGCCTGCTGCGGAGGCATTTATCATTGCTTGTAAATCATCGGAGGCATTTGCCCATGATGAACCATCGCCCGTACCGCTTGCGGTGGGCTTAACGTATCTAGTAGTGGCAAAACTCGATAATGCCACTAATAGAAAACCTATTAGAAGTATATATTTATACATTTTATTAAATTGAAAAAGTGATAGAAATAGCATAGCGATCTATTTTAAGTCTTGTTAATCAAATGATTATATAATTCGACTAGATTTAAAAGGATGCTAATATTGAATACTATAAAAAGTGTGAAGTCAAAGAAGATGACTTCTACTAATTAAATACCTGTAGCTATAATTTATAAGAGGTGAGTATGGGTATAGAGTGGATATACCTTATTTTTGACAGTATAGCTTTGATTGCTCGTTTCATTTTTTTAAATTTTACATTATACAATAGGATTCTTAGCACAATGGATTTACATTGTACATTGATTAACCTAAAAGGTCAATATGCTAGTAATTGAAAACCAAATCAGGGTAGCTACACGTCGTTGATTTTAATACTTCAAAGATGCAGGGGTTCTCAAAAAAAGTAAAACCAAATTTTTAAAATTATTAAACGTCTGATTTTTAATAAAAATCAAATCATGAATACTGTTAGTTCTATATTCTTTACCTTTAGCCGAGAGCGACGATTATGGCTTTATGCCTTTTTAATGGTTATGACTATTTTTTCAACCTTGTTTTTAGGGCGACCTTTTCTAGTTTTATTGAGTAATCAAGATATACAAGCCGCCTTATTTTTAGGAGGGATGTTGTTGACAGGAGTAGTCATTGTATGCTATGGTATCTTCACCAAACCGAACAAAATAGATATTATCCTCTATGTTGGAATTTTCACAATTTACTTGCTGCTATTTCTACGATTAGGTTTACCTGAACGCAGTCATTTGATAGAATATAGTATTTTAACACTATGTATTCATCAGATATTGGTGGAACGAATTAAGCAGGGTAAAACGATTTCATATCCCTTAATATTAACTTTTGTGATTACATTTTTCATTGGTTTGATAGATGAGTGTTTGCAGTTCTTTATTCCTGATAGGGTATTTGATACCAATGATATAATCTTTAATGGAATTGTGATTTTTATGGCAATTGGTATGAGTGGGTTGATTCAGTTTTTTAAAAAGGAAAAATAAATGGTTGTCTGAATTTTTTGTGGAACAGAATTCATCTGGTGACTAATCATAAAATTTTTCCGTCTGTATAAAATGTTGTGAATTGAAAATGTTTAATTTTGAGAGTGGCAAAAAGTAGAATATTTTATTATTTTAAATTTATTAAAAAGTTTAGACACAATTATCAATTATTAAACAACTTCATTTACTAAATATGAAAGTGTACTTAATAATCGAAACAGAAGAAGGAAAAACACTAGAAGTTAGAAGGGCTTTTTATAAATAATAGCAATACTTCTTGCAGTATTAGACCAACGTACTTTAACCGTTTAATGTTTTGATTTAACAACTAAGAATCATTTACTTGATGTTCTTTGAATGAAAATTTATCATCTATAACCACAAGAAATAAGATTAAGTTAAACTGTTGTTAATGGGTATCAGATATTCAATAATCAATGTACTGATAACTACAAAATGAATAATTATAATACCTATCCATACACTTCGAGGAAATCTTGTTATAAAATCTATACCCTTGTAGGGAATAAAATTGATTAAAAATCCTAGTATCATCGAACTGATGTATATAAAAATAACTTCTACAGGAATGAAAAGTAATAACATCATGATTACTTCTACAACATCTTTAAGCAAGATACTAAGGTTAACCAAAACTAACAAAAGTAAAATACCTTGTAGTAATACAGCAAGATTATGTAATCGCTCAATACTTTGATCTAATATTTGTTTATCTAAAAGCTTACTTTCTTCTGATGAAAATTCTTGATCAAGTAGCATAAGGAATAAGATTTTAATATAATTCACTTAAACCATTTCCACTATAAAACCAACCTAGTAAAAAAATACATGCTGAGACAAATATGACATGGTTTATCAAGATACTAAGCCAAAAACTACGAGAAAATCGCTCGATAATCGGAATAGATTTATAGGGAAATAGGCTTATAAAAATGACTAGAATAAGTGATGAAAGAAAAATGAATATCCCCTCAGAAATAATTAAATAAATAAGATAATCAATTGAATCACCATATCCTCCTTCATGAAGGATACAGTATAGTAGGATAATTATAACTATCTGTAAATATAATGTGACCTCCTTAATCCTTTTAATACTATGTTGAAGTTCAAAATAATTTTCGGATTGGTTCAATGATAATTCTTGATCGAGTAGCATAAGAAATAAGATTTTATAAGATTAATAGATTTAGATTTAAAAATTAAGAATTGAAATTTAAAAAATCACCTATAATCAATCCATAGATAGTTATTCCTGTAACGATTAAATAGAATATACTTTCTATCATGAAATAGAATAATTCCATCCGCTCGTTTTTTGTAAAGTCTTTGTAGGAAATAAATTGTGAAGCAATCCAACTTAGCGGTAAAGCAATTCCCATTCCTACAAAATATAAAACTATACCAGTACTAACGACTAATATCCAAAATCTTGTATTCAATCCAAAGCCTAAAAGACCAGAGAGGCAAATACTAAGATAAGCTACAACTAATAAGGCATAGGTAAGTGTTTTCCATTTTTGAATTAATGCTGTTTTTGAAGTTTTAATGGATATTTCTTTATCTTGAAAAAGATCATCTAAAGGCATAATTCTATATTTTTATCTACTTTTATCTAAAAATGAGATTTATTTTATTCTGGAATAATTTCTCTATAAAAATACTAATTTTTCAAAATTAATTTGCT
>CAYLSF010000059.1:0-14638 GCA_964385675.1 uncultured Saprospiraceae bacterium | reverse complement strand
CATTCATTAAAATTCTGTATAGTTTCAATTTCGGGATTAAAGCATACCTACCCTTTAAATGTACTGATCCAAAGTCGCCCTGCTTCATCTTCTATGATAGCATATACGGTATTTGAGGGCAAACCATCTTCAATTGTAAAATGCTTTAGGTTCGTAATTTCGTATTTTTCATTGATGGTAAATCGAATGATTCCACTATTTGAGGAGGCAACCCAATATTCATCGCCTTTTTTGTGTGTAAAATAAATATTATCAAAAGGAATTTGAAAACCTGTTTCGCCATTTTGTGCATATCGTGCGATTGCTCCTTTTTGTGGATGAATGAGGTACAAACCATTTTTAGAAGCTGCCCAAATATTTTCTTCATCTTCAAGAAAATGAATACAGCTTAGTGCTTTTTCAAAATTATTATATTGTGTAAAAGGATAAAACGCATCATCATTTTTCCCTTTATAATATAATCCTCTACCTCTTGTTCCTGCCCACCAACTTTTATTTTTATCTCTTAATATCGACCAAAAAACAACCCTTTCTGTAGTCGTGACTCGAAACTCGTCAAGCAATTCAAGTGTATTAGGATTGACATTAAAAATACCATTTACACCACCAATCCAAAGTTCATCTTTAATCGTCGTTTCTACGGCTATATTTATCGTTTCAAGCGGTATTTTTTTTAAAATATCCCCTGTTTTTAAATCTACTTTAGTGTTTGATTGAGCACTAAATAGTGCATCTTGATTGAGCCAAATACCACGAGCCGTACCAAAAGGAGGATATTGTTGAAAAGGATTCGTATTGAGTTTTAGCAAATGGATGTTTTTACGATTACTTGTCCATATAATACCTTGATTATCAACTCTTGCTCTTCCAAAATTTCCTTGTTCAAAAATCTTAGGTGTGGGAACTAAAGTCATTTTTTTACGCTCCAAATCAAGAACAAAAAACTCATTTACATTGAGTCGAATGATAAACTTATCTTGTGGACTGAGGTAATGAAGTGAAGTTGCTGCATGTTCTACAATTTGTTTGTTCTTATAAACAAAAATCGGTTCTAATCCGTCTTTTTGTGCTTCAAAAATGGTTAGGGTATCATTACTCCTACTCCAAAACAAGTCTTTTTTTGTATAATTTTCGATGTGGGTAAAGTTTCTTAATTTGTTACGAAAAGATTTGAGGACTTCTCCTATTTTTAGGTCGTATTTTTTACAAATTTCATTATGGTTTCTTTCTATCATCCAACCCGTTCCTCTATTTGGATTGATGAAAAGTTCATTTTGGAAGGGTAGAAAACTCAATTCTTCAAATCCTATTTTAACGCTATACTTATAGTGCTTTCCCGTTTCAAGACTTTTAAAGAAAATCTCTTTCTTATCATTTTGCTTAAAATCCCGAATATGTCCCTCAAACGGTACATTCGGAAATTTTTCTTCAAAAGGAATAATTTCAAAAGTGCTATGGTGTAGTAAATCCACCGTCTTATCCCCAACCACCCAAATATAGCCCTCCGCATCTTCCACTAATTTTCTACCATTACTGGTTAACAAACTTCTCAATTTACTATTAGTCGTATTGAATTGTATAAACGAATGTCCATCAAATCGAGCAATACCACTCGAACTCGCCATCCACATAAAACCATCGCTATCCCTGTAAAAATCCCTTACCGTAGCTTCAACGGCATTATCTGTAACTAGTGTATTGGTAGATAAAAAGTAATTTTGACAATATACCGTTTGCCACTTTAGGAGGAAAAGTATAGTGAAAAATAGAATATGTAAAAGCGGTTTGTTCATATAGACTGTAAAAATATAAACACCATTCCAATCCCGAAAGCTTTCGGGTCGAAATGATGTTTTGATATTTGCAGTAATCGTATATGAGTTTTGGGTTTTGTATTCATAAACTTAAAACCCAACAATTCTTACAAAGCTTTTTTTTGATTAAAAATTGATTTGTAATACACTAATTCACCCGATTCCGTTCTTCCCGACTACTATTTCTATCTCTAGATCGTTTCACTTTTTTATTACCAAAGGAAGTAGAATAGGTTAATCTAAATGTACGTTGACTAAAATCAAAGGCTCGATACGCATAGATGTTTTGTTCTGGAAGTTCTGTAAATCCCTGGCTTCTGATGGAATCGAAAATATCACCAATATTAAAGGATAATCGTCCATTAGCAAGCTGTTTGGATAAGCCAAAGTTTAGCCCCCAAATCGTATTGATTTGAAAATTCCCATTAACAAAGGGTGAGGTGTAAAAACCAGACAATTCTATGGTAAAGTCTTTAGGAAGTTTGAAGGTTTGATTACCATTTAGTCTAAAAACATTTCTACGAAGGGTTGATATTCCAAAATCGTCAATAGAGACATTCTCTTGCCACATATACATTCCGAATAGTCGCATATTCCACCAATCCGTCACTTTTACGGGCAATGAAATAGAAGTGGTGAAAATATTACGCTCTTTTAGATTGACCGGCATAATAATTTGCGTATTGGTATTGGCATCAAAACGACTTTGAAACCCTGCAATCGAGCTATCTATGGCGGTATATTGAACGGTAAGATTGACCGTCTTGATGCGATAATTGACCTCTATGGAATTAGCAATAGCGGGTTGAATAGCAGGATTACCACTAGAAAGTGTATTGGGGTCGAAGAAAAAGACAAATGGTGCCATATTGGAAAAAGATGGACGGTTGATGCGACGACTATAAGAGAGATTTAAACCATTGTTGTCATTGATTTTGTAATCAAAATAAACGCTTGGAAATAAACTCCCAAATTCCCTGTCAACTACATTTCCTTCTGTCGAAGAGTTGAGTTCTGTATCTGTAAACTCGTAACGTAACCCCACTTGAAAACCAATTTTCTCATTGGCTTGATATCGACCTTGCATATATGCTGCGTAAATGTTTTCCGTAAGGTTACTCACCGAAGTGAGATCGGTTAATTCTATATCATTTTCTCTAATGATTACATCATTTTCAAAATCGGACTGTACCGTTTTTAACCCTGCTGACCAGTTAAACTTTTCTGACAAATTCTTTTCATAATCCAATTGTCCTACTCGAATGGTGAAAGGCGTTGTTTTGGTACTAAAAAGCGTTCGAGTTGAAGTTCTACATCATCCGCGTTACTAAACGATAAATCGTAATTAGAAGGATTTTCATTGGTATAAAAAAGATAGTCCAAATCAACATTGAGTTTTCCACCATCTTTAAACTCATGAGCCAAATTGAAGTTGGCTTGATAATGTTGCCAGTTATTATCCTCTGTAATCAAGATATTGGAAAAGGAATCTACGGACGGAGAAGTAAATGTTCCAATATTTTCAACATTCATATTCCAACGGTTATCATATCCTGCGAACAGTACACCAACGGTGGTTTTCTCTTTGATTTCATAATCTAAGCCAATCCGACCATTATGGTTATTCTGATTCGGGTCTCTTGGTGAAAAAGTGGTACTTTCAATCAATTCTGCCCCTGTTCCATATCGACTTTCAAACTCAAATGTTTGGTCTTGTGTGTTTCGGAAATAGGTATAGCCCCCAAATATATTCACTCGATTTTTACGATAATTAAAATTAAGACTCCCGTTGAGCACTTCTCCTCGACCATAACCTGCCGTTAAAGCATAGTTTCCGTTGAGTCCATCAAAAGGATTTTTTTTGAGTAGAATATTAATATAACCTGCATTGCCTTCTGCATCAAATCTAGCAGGAGGTGTTGTAATCAGTTCTATTGAAATAATGTTATCCGCATTCATGCCTTCCAAAAACTGAACTAAAGCGTCGTTTGGCATATAGGTCAATCTTCCGTTTATCATCACATTGACCCCATCTTTTCCAAGCATCGAAATAGAGTTAGAATTTCGGTCAACAATAACGCCTGGTGCTCGTTCTAGGACTTCAAGGGCTGTCGCACCTGCACTCACTACCCGATTTTGCAGATTGATGACCATTCGGTCTATCTTTCTTTCAAAAAGCGGTTTGGTTGCGGTAACTTCTACTGTCCCTAGTTTTACACCTCCCTCTTCTAAAGTGAGATTTGAAAAGTTTTTAGTCTTATTAGAAGCATCCAACGTAAACACCTCGGAATAATAAGAAGTATATCCTATCATTGAGACATTTAAAATATAGTTTCCATCTTTTTCAGTGGATAGACTGAATTGACCTGTTTCATCCGAAGTCGTTCCTATTACAAAAGAACTATCAGCAGCATTCAATAATAAGACATTAGCATAGCTTAGAGTACCGCCTTTAGTATCTTTTAAGTTACCCGATACCGTAGATTGTGAAAAAAGGGAGCAATAACCTAAGATAAAAATAAGAGTAAGTAACGCTGGTTTCATGATCTTGATTTCTGTTGTGTTATAGTGTATTTGTATAAAAAATATTTTAGGAATGTAGTATGTATTAAATCATCATTCCTTAGGCACAACTTAATCAATCAAAGCTGCTTTATGTAAATACATTCGACAAGGGTAGGTTGTAAAAAGTTAAATGGATAAACAACGAGACGAACGGCACTAAAAAGGGTACGAATGTCGATTTATGGCTATTCGTATGTTAATAGTTTGGTAATTTTTTACCACTAATTAACACAAATCTGCCTGCCGGCAAAGTAACAGCAATTTCTTATTTAGAGTAACAACAACTTATTTTACCCCCTAAATCCCCAAGGGTTTTCTTATAAAAAATATTTTACTTAACTATTGTTGAATTTCGCCACTCCCGATAACTATCGGGATTCACAAATTACACGGATTGTTCATAAAAAATCTATATAAATCTGAGTAATCTGTGAAAATTTGTGGCTCTTTCATTTTTGTAAGAAAATCCTTTATTGTATATAGAATAACGACTTTAGATTTCTTGCGCTATAAACATGAGAAGGTCTTTTGATGCAAAATTTAGAGATTGAGTCTAAGATTAATATTGCTTTTTGAGCATTGAAAATAGAGCTACACGTCAAGATTTATCAAAACCATCCTACCAACAGACAACTACTAAACTTGAAGCATAAAATAAAAAATCACCCCATTAGAACCAATATTACTGAAAGTTAAAAACGGAGTTAACACTATAAAACCACTTGAGCATAACGTAGTAAAAGACGCATTTTAGTAAGATTGCACACTTATCAAAACTCGAAATTCGCTTTTAAAAGGGTTTTCAAATCAAATTTTCGCTTTTGTAATACATTTCTTCGCTTTTGTATCACTAGAAGACCTGTATAATTGTAATCAGAAAAGCGAGCGAAACATAATCAATTATCAAAAAATCAAAAAAATGAAAAATACATTGCACATTTCACTAATTATAGGATTCATCATATTTAGCATACACACTATTTTCGCCCAAAACTATTTTGTAGTAAGTGGAGAAGATATTAAAATAGTCGGTAATCATTTGGTATTAAAAAATGCCAAATTCCAAAATAATGGTACTTTTCATTCTGACGGTGGGACGGTCGTAATATCAGGGGATGCAGCAGATGCAAACTCCACAATTGAAGGATCGTCCGCCACCGCCTTTTATAATTTAACCATTAATAAAAGTGCCAACAATGTTTTATTAGGAACAGGGGCTTCCGTAACGAACACCTTAACGTTGACAAGTGGTCATTTAGATTTACAAGCAGATGATTTAACGATTTCAAGCGGAGGAACAATTAGTGGAGGAAGTACCGATAGTTATATTAAAACATCTAGTACAGGCGTACTTATTCAAGAAGTCAGTGGCTCTAATATTACTTTTCCTTTGGGGTACACGAATTACTCTCCTTTAGTTATTAATAATAGCGGTACAACTGATAATTTTAAAGTCAGAGTAATAGATGCTGTTTATGAAGATGGTACATCAGGAAGTGAATTAACAGAAGATGTAGTAGATTGTTCCTGGATAATTGAAGAAGGGACAGCAGGTGGTTCTAATGCGACCTTAACCATGCAATGGAATAGTGGGGATGAAATGACTAATTTTGATAGAACACAATCGTTTTTATCTGAATACAAAAACGGGGCATGGAATAATCTTTCTACTCAATCCGCTTCTGGAAGTGATCCTTATACTTTATCAGAAAGTAATTTAACTGAATTTGGAACATTCATCATCGCTAGCAGCACTACAGCACTACCCGTTGAGTTGTTATACTTTTATGGAGAACAAGTAACAGAAGGTGTTCAGTTAGATTGGCAAACCGCTACGGAAATTAATAACTCACATTTTGATGTAGAATGGAGTACAGATGGTTTAGAGTTTCAGAAAATCGGAGAAGTAGTAGGTGCAGGAACTACACCGGATGTTCAATTCTATGATTTTATTCATGCTACACCTACTATTGGAGAAAATTACTATCGTTTACGTCAAGTGGACTTAGATGGAAAATACGAATACACGCAAACTATTTTAATAACCATCAGCGAAACAACACCAACAGATAATACAACTATTAAAATATTTCCAAATCCAACTACAGAGTATTTCACGTTACAAACTGAAAATCAGATAGGAGAAAAAGCTATGATTTTCAATATCAAAGGTCAATTAGTTCAAGAATTTTTAATTGAAAATGCTAGGATTCAGCAAGATGTCACTAATTTAGCAGCAGGTACTTACTTTGTCAAAGTAGGAAAAACTGTTAAAAAGCTAATTATTCTGAATTAATAAAAGCGAACGGATGACTTTTGTAGTCATTCGTTCACTAAGCATTATACAAAACCGATGACCAACAACAAAGCCTTTTATGCCTTTCTAATCATCATGTTATTATTAGCATTGCCTTTTATTGCAACTTCTATTCTTTTAGGGGAAATAGGGCTAACAGAGGGACTAAAAGAAAACTCAAGACTCAATCCATCGGGAGATTTTTGGAATAATGCCAATATGAGTTATCACATGATATTTGGTGCATTTTTAACGCTAATTGCTCCATTACAAATTATCTTAGGTTGGCAAGGTACTCGATTGGTTTGGCATAAATGGATAGGCTATATTTTTGTTGCATTAGCATTTTTGACTGGAACAGGCGGATTATTTTACATCGTTTTTGAAGGAACTACAGGCGGAACAGTTATGGATATTGGATTTAGTATTTATGGCGTATTAGTCATCCTTTCAGCTTATAATACGGCTCAAACTGCCCGACTAAAGAGAATGAAAAGACATAAAGAATGGGCATTACGTCTTTTCGTACTTGCCATGGGTTCATGGTTTTATAGAATGTGGTATGCTACAAGTGTAGAACTGGCAAATGCTCAACAGGATGTAGGTCTAGCTTCTGACTTTAAAGCACCGTATGATTATTTTATGGATTTTGCCTTCTATGTTGTACCATTAGCTATATTAGAGTGGTACTTTAGAAAAGAGGAATATAAAATGCCTTTATGGGTTTCTAGAATATTTACGGTATTACTATGCTTTGTTATTGTTTTTGGTACTTATGAATTCACTAAATATTTAATCGCTGTTTTTTCGGGGAAATAAAATATTTATAGCATTTTTTATTACATCAAGAACAACATTTTAAAATATTGATTTACAAATTATTAACACAAATATACTGAAGTATTACATTCAGTCTAACTACATATCACGTCAAAAATATTAAGCTAAACCACAAGTTTATTATAATAACATTTTCTAAGTAACAAATCAACGTTAAAAACTACTTCCTTTCATAATTAAAGGAAAAGGAATCCTTATTGAATTGTCAAGTTAAAATTCGATTTGACACCTAAAATCGTATATCAATTGTTCAAAAAATAACAAGACAAAAAACTTATTTATCATGCAAAAACTAACATTTTTAATAGTAACACTCTTTTATTCTATTGTATTAACGGCACAACCATTCAACGATAATTTGAGTAATGCCGTTGGTGTATTATCACTACCTTTCACGAATACCGTTACAGCAGCAGATGCAGCGGCGGCAACAGGAGAAACAAATGAGGTCATCTGTGAAGGGGATGAAGAATCTTGGTGGTATGCTTTTACACCTAGCACAACCGCAAAATATATGATAACAACAGAAGTTACTGGCGTTACCTCCAATTCTAGTTCCAATGATACTCGTTTAGGGGTCTATACAGGAACAGCTCATCCTTTAACCGAAGTGACTTGCTACGATAACGACGAAGGAGCAGGTTATGGAGAAGAAGAAACCCTAACATTAACGGCTTCTACGACTTATTATATACGAGTAACCCCTAAAACACCAGGTTCTATTCAAGACGTAACAACAATGATAAGAGCCGTCAATACATGGACGGGTACAACAGATAGTGATTGGGCAAATACAGATAATTGGGATTTGGGTCATGCTCCTACAAGCGATGAAGTCGCATGGCATCCGACAAGTGGCAATGAAGCCTCTGTTTTAAGTGGAACAACAGCTACACCGAGTAGGGTCGTTTTAGAAGGTGGAGACCTAACTATTGCGCAAGGAGGAACGCTAAATATAGCCAATAGTGATAGGTATGGCATTAGGGTCAATAACAGCAATTCCACATTAAGTGTAGATGGTAATGTTACGGTGACAAGTTCTACCAGAGGAGCGATTCGTGCCTTTGCTGGTATTGTTCAAATTAATAGTACTGCCGATTTGACTTTCACCAATTGCTTTTTGGGTATGCGTTTTCAATCCAGCAGTTCACATACGATAGATGGTGATGTAACTATCCAAAATGCAGAAGGCGGTATTCTATTGAAAGAAGCAGACGTTCTAACTATTGGTTCTAGCAGTACTATTACCATGCAGAATATCAACAATGAAGGATTTTATTTAGATGATGAAAATGCAAAATTAAATATTGAAGGTATGATTGATATGGATAATATCAAAGATGCCTTTTACATTCAAGAGGGAACATTTGAATTAGATGGTACTGTGCAAATCAATACCGCAACAGGCGTTGGTATGGTCATGAACAGTTCAGCCGCTAGCATGACGATTAATAGTAGTGGCGTGTTTAATGCGGATGGTATAACAGATTATGGGATGCTAGATGTGGTATGTAGTAATGCAGGAACTATCAATATCAGCAATACAGGAAATGATGCCATCAATACCTGTGATGCTACCTTTACCAATACAGGTTCTATTTTTATCAACACTTCATCAAAAGATGGAATTGATTGTGATGATAATTTTAATAATAGCGGACTAGTACAAATACAAAATATCACGGAATTAGCTTTAAATGATGCTACTTTTAATAATTTAAGCGGTGGAACGCTCCGAACAGATGGAACAGCAGAAGCACTCAATACCACTTTTGCATCTGGAAGCATCATTGAACCTGGCGTTACGATTGGCTGTTTTACGATTGATGGTGCAGCAGATATTTCAGGAACAACACTCAATATTGAAATTAATAATACCACGCAATGTACGGAACACGATAAGGTATTGATATTAGGAGAAGCAACGATTACCAATGCTACCTTAAATATTAGTGGTAGTCTCGTAGCATCAGGAGGAGAATCCGTGACCATACTTGAAGTAACGAATACCGCTAATCCAATTACAGGTACATTTTCTGGATTAACAGAGGGAGCGTCTATTTTCTTAAATGGTAAGGAATGGACAATTTCTTATAGTGGTGGAGATGGTAATGATATTGTTTTAACAGCCATGAGTCCTTTACCTGTTGAATTATTAGAATTTACAGCTACGTCTGAAGGTACTGCGGTTCACTTAAATTGGATGACCGCATCAGAAATCAATAATTCACACTTTGATGTAGAATGGAGTGCGGATGGTTTAGAATTTCAAAAATTAGAAGAAATCGCAGGAAATGGAAATACGACGGATATAGAGTTTTACTATTACGTACATGAAACACCTGCTAATGGTAAAAATTACTATCGCTTACGTCAAGTGGATTTTGATGGTCAATATGAGTATTCTGATATTTTGAATATCGAATATCAGGTGTCGAATACTGAATATCGAATTTTCCCCAACCCTACAACTGATTATATTATGATCGAGGGAATGGAAAATGGTAAATTGATACAGGTTCTTAATGTAAATGGACAATTAGTAAAGGAATTTCAAATACAATCAAACCGTCATCAGGTAACGATTGATGAACTTCCAAATGGTACTTATTTCATAAAAATGGAGGAACAAGTCAAGAAGTTTATTATTTCAAAATAATATCATAAATAATCTACAGGCTTCTTCCCAAACTCTTGATAATATACTTTTGAGAAGTAAGCTGGTGTATCAAAACCTACTTCTTGTGCTATGGCAGCAACAGTAGTAACATCGCTATTTTCGAGAAGTTGGCGAGCTTTTCGAAGGCGGGCAAGGCGGACATAACTGGTAAAATTCAACCCCGTATATTTTTTAATACGACGTTGAAATTGACGTTTACTGAGGAATAATTTTTCAGCACAAACTGCTACCGTAAATTGATTATCCGTCAAATGACTTTCAACTAAAGCTTCTACCTCTTTAAGCCATTTTTGGTCATTTTGAGTTAATTGAATCGGGGCTATTTTTTTAGATTTGGTATCAGATACTTTTGAAGTATCTGATACCTCATTATCAATATTACCTTCTTCCTTAAGAAACGCTAATCGGGCTTGCTGATTTCTCAAAATATTTTTGATGCGAATGAGCAATTCTTCTTCATTAAAAGGTTTAGTGATATAATCATCAACCCCCAATTGTAAAGCAGATAATTTAGCGTCTATACTTTGTCGAGCAGTCAGCATCACCATTGGAATATGGCGATAATCATCAGATTTTTTAATAAAATCCAACAATTCTAAACCATCCATAACAGGCATCATAATGTCGGAAATAATGGCAGACGGTAAACGGTGGACGGTGAACGGTTGCTGTGAATTTTCCGTCAGGCGAGAAACGGGCGTCTGTTCAGTGTCAAGCGAAGTGTCCGTCAACCGTTCAAGTGCCGCTTGTCCATTTTCAGCAGTTTCTACCTGATAAAATTCTGATAAAATTACTTGAATATAATCTCGAAGCTCCGCATTATCTTCTACGAGCAAAATAGTTGGTTTCTCTTTCTTGGCATTTAAGTTTACGAAACTTCCAAGGTTTCGTAAACCTTGTTCTTCTTCCTTTTGAATTAGTTCTTCCCCTATCATTCCGATAAACTCCTCATAAGGAACTTCAAAGAAAAACGTACTTCCTTTTCCAACTTTGCTTTCTGCCCAAACTTGACCATTTAACAACTCCGCAATCTCTCGACACAATGCTAAACCTATTCCCGAACTACCTGCTTTTTGAGCATTTTCAGCTTGAAAAAATCGCTTAAATAAATTCGGAATATCCGCTTTTGGAATACCTACGCCTGTGTCTTGGACTTCCAGTCGTAGCTTATTTTCCACCTCTTTTACCGTAACTTTCACCTTACCATTTTTAGGCGTGTATTTAAAAGCATTCGATAAGTAATTATAAATAATATGCTCGAACTTATCTTTGTCCATCATAACTTGAGCAGTCTTTTTCATTTTATAATCAAAAGAAAAAGTAATTTGCTTTTGCGGTGCTATACTTTCAAAATTACTAATCGTCACTTTCAGAGAATCATATAACTTAATCGGCTGTAAGTCGATTTGACCTTTCTTGACTTCCAAACGGTTGAGTTCCATGATTTCATTGATGCGTTTCATCAAGTAGTTCGTGTGTCGTTTGATGACACTTAGATAGGTAAATTGTTTGTTTGTCAGTTGATTATTATCTTTTAATAAACTTCCCAAAGGACCTAAAATCAACGTCAAAGGCGTTCGGAGTTCGTGAGAGATATTTGCAAAAAAGCGGTCTTTTAGTTTGTCCAATGCTTTAAGTTCTTCGGCTTGTTGTTCGATGATTGCCTTATCTTTTTCAATCGTTGCTTTATCTTTTCGGATTTCTTCGGTGCGTTGAGCCACGATTTTTTCGAGTTCTACTTGTCGTTTTTTGAGTTGTGCGACTCGCCAATTATACAACTGCCAAAGTATCAACGTAATCGCTGCTAAGACCAAAAGAATAAACCACCATTTTAAATAAAATGGTCGAACAACTATCAGCGGTAAGTTTATTTCATGCGTCGAAAAGCGTTTATCCGCAGCTTGTCCTCTGAAAATGATGCGATATTTGCCGTAAGGCAAACTACTCAACAAGACTTCATTGCCGTCCATTAAACGAAAATCATCGTGTATTCCGACTATTTTATAATAATATTGAGCGTCTTTTGCATCAAAATAATCCGCCAACGCCACCTTGATTTTTGCGTAGCGAATAGATGGTTGTAAAGTGATCTTTTGTTGATTTAATATAGTGGTTGTTTCGTTAGTCTTGACTTCTTCGGCACCTGTAAAAAACTGTACCGAACTCAAAACCAATCGTTTATCGTAAGCCGTTATATCAATGTTTTTTGGATAAAAACCAATTGCCCCTGTAATGCCACCAAAGTAAATACGGCCATCAATCGCCTGAAAACCAGAAGTTCGGTTAAACTCATTCATAGGTAAATCACCATACAAATCCGTATAAATGCGAACCGTTTCATTTTTTTTATCAAAATAAGTAATACCATTCAACGTACTCAACCACAATCGCTCAAAATCATCTTCAAAAATTGCATAAATCACATCAGAAGAAATGCCGTAATCCGTTGAATATTGTTGAAAAGACTGAACTTTCATTTGAGCATCTAAAGTGAATTTCACCAAACCACTATGGTTAGTTGCTGCCCAATAAACATTTTCATCATCTTTATACAACCAATACACATCCGTAAAAGGCAACTGAAATTCTTTTTTCGCCTCTTTTTGATAATTTCCAACAACACCTTTTTGCTTATCAATCAGTATCAATCCATTGTTAGAACTCGCCCACACCAACCCTTTATCGTCCAAAAAGTGCATAATATGGGCAGCTTTCAGTGCTTCAAAATCATTGTATTGAGTAAATAAATCGGCACTATCGCTTTTGGTAGGATTGTAATATAGAATGTACTTGTCCGCATTAAATTTCTCGTGACTAAACCACCAATTTTCATCGCTATCCTTTAAGGCGGCCCAAATATTCCAATTGTATTTTTGCTTAAAAGGAATAGTTTTTAACACCTCATTGGTACTCGGATTGATTTGATTAAAAACACCATGGCTTCCGCCCCAAAGGTCATTTTTATCATTAGCAATCGCATAAATACCTGTGCCAATATCGACTTTTGGCTGTTGATTTTGAATATCAAATCTATAATCTGCTTCGTGCGAACTCGCTACAATCACATTTGCCGTATCTGCCCAAAGTCCTCTTGCATTCACCACACCTTCATAGTATTCAAAAGGCGATTGTTCTATATGAACCAACGCAATACCGTCGTTATTACTGAGCCAAAGTACACCATTATCATCATAGCTCAAAAAGGTCTTTGCCCCCTCAAGCGGCAATACTTCAAACTGCTTAGTCGCCACATTCAAAAAATAAATTTCTGAATTATTATCAAAAACATGATATATAAAATGGTGACATTTTTTAGCATCATAGAAGTGTCTCCATTTCCCTTGATTGCAGCCTAACGGCACACTTCCAAGCTGTTTCGTTTGTCCATTTTGATAAGAAGAAAGAATGGTTGCACTTTCATCACAACTCATATGATATGTGATACCATCGGACACTTGAAACGGTGTTGCTCACGCTTGTTTGTTAATATAAGATGCTTGTTTATTGCCCTCGAAATCGTATAAAGTCATACCACCTGGGTGAGCATTCCAAACCTCATTTTCAAGAAAAATATTAACATGAACGGTATCAAGTGCAGGAAGTGATGTCAGTTTCTTACGATTACTTCTGAATAAATAATAATGCTTTTCGGTTTGTATTAAAATATCGCCTTGTTCATTTTTTTTAAAACCAATAATCTCATTTTCTTTAAAATCTACTGTTCCAAATCGCTCCTCAAATGTCAACACCTCAAACGTCCGATGATGAATAAACTCCATACCATCATGATACCACAACCACAAATATCCCTCACCATCTTCCAACAAACCTCTCGTCTGCACTTCCCGATAGTTCAACGCACTATTTGACTGATTAAAATACTTAAAAGTAAATCCATCATAACGATTAAGTCCATCAACTGTTGCTATCCACATCAAGCCATCGCTATCTTGTACTGCAGCCGTTGCCCTACGCCCCAAAAGTCCATCTTTATAATCCAAATATTTGACACGAATATTGACTTCTTGTTGACCAAACAGTTCATCAACACAACCCAATAATAGCAATACAATAAGAAAGGTATGAAGAGGCAATAATTTCATATTGGTTTCTTTGATTTAGGTAAAACAAAGATAGCGAATAGGATAACTTTTTTAGTGTTTCTCTATTCTCAAAATTAAGCCTTTATGACTTAATGACAATTTGGTCAAATACTTTCCTCTCCATCTATTATATACATAATGTCACTTTTATTCACTTCAAATGTCACTTTTGTTCACCTCAAGCCCCAATATGTCACTCTCGTTCACTCAAAAGTCACCTCTATTTAGTCCTGATTATCACATATTTGCATCAATAATAACAAATAAATCAATCTAATTTCAAATACAAAATGACATATATTTTTTGATATAGAATGCGATTGAGAGTTCTAAAATATAT
>CAYLSF010000058.1:0-14656 GCA_964385675.1 uncultured Saprospiraceae bacterium | reverse complement strand
CGATTGTTAAAGTGTAGAAGAATTTTTTCATGGCAATATTTATTTTTAGATGAATATCTTTCGTTATTAATTATGACTACAATAAGCACCATTTCTTTACACTAGATTTTTACTTCAGCTCAAAATTGTGACATAATAAATTAAAAATATTTTTAATATTAAATGTTTAAGATGTTAGTAACTAATTAGTTATTTATGAAATATACTTGATATGTATGGATGACTTGGACAGAAACAGTTTTAAAATTTCATTCATTTAAATGAAATTTATTCTTTTTATCCTAAAAAGGATTATCATCTAAAGCATAAAGCAGCTTATCAATTTAATACATTGATAACAATTATATTTAGATGAAAGTAAGCGTAAGACTAAAGTTATAGCTTATCAACTTTGAGGTAAGTGTAGGGGTTATAAAAAACGAACATCAAAGGCGAAAAGAAACGCCTCTGATGTCTGATGTATTTATTCTATTCTACTACAATTAAAATATTGTCCAATAATTATTTGAAATGTTCGCTGATTATTTCATCATTTGTATGATTAAGTATGTAGCTACATTTTATAAATACAAATATAAGGTTAGATATTTATAAATGCAACAATGTTGCATTTATAAATCATAATTTTTGGAATTTTAATGAAATAATGACCAATATATATCCTATTTACACTATCGTGAGTCCTAATGCCTCAACTATTTGCAAAAGAATAAATGAGGAAGCCTTCAGGTATCCTTTTTTTAATGATGGGGTTTCTTCTTGTTTTAAAGAAGAGTATGAATATGATTTAAGCGAAATAGTGCTTCCATCAAAAGATGACTGCTTACCTTTAATAGGATTAATCTTTCATACTTCTCACTGTGGTTCTACTTTATTATCTAGGATGTTAGGACAAATACAGCAGGTAAAAGTTATAAGTGAGCCTGAAGCCATCAATGGACTCTTATTAGCTAAGAGATTACACAATTTGGAAGAGAAAAGGGTCATTAAGCAGTTAAGACATATCATTCAATTGTACTGTCAAAAAGTTCCGTTTAAAAAATCCGTTATTATTAAATTAACCTCTTGGAATGTTTTTGAACTAAAATTAATACAAAAGGCTTTCCCTACCGTCAAATGGATTTACATAGATAGAAATACAGAAAAATTATTACAATCGTTGAAAAAAGCAGAGGGCGGTTTTATTGATTGGTGGAATCATCCTGTGGATATTGTTCGAAAACAATTTTTAACTAATGTTACTACTATCAGCAATAAAGAAACGTATTTAAGAAACATGATTATAGGACATAGAAATCAAGCTATAAACGGGGCAAATGAAAATAGTTTTTTTGTAGAATATCCATCTTTTATTGAGCAATATGAAAAAATATTAGAGCATTTTGGAATGGATATAACACCTAAAGGTGTTGAAGCTTCTAAAGAGATGTTACGCTATAATTCAAAATCTAAGGAAAAGCAGATTTGGAAGAAGGGTAAATAGGTTAGAAATCTTTTAAGGTATAAAAGTATATTAATAGAAAGAGAATGAAAATTGCACTATTTGCAGACATACATGGAAAAATATTATTACCCTTTAAATTGGTGGATTTATACCAGAAAGCAACAGGTAATACAATAGATCTCATTTTACAATGTGGAGATATAGGGGCATATCCCGATTTGAATAATTTAGATAAAGCGACATTGAGGCACGCAGAAAATGATAGAGATGAATTAGGTTTTCATGATGATTTTATAAAAAACAACCCTGAAATAAGCACATTTTTAGACGAATTGGATATAAACATGATTTGTGTACGAGGGAACCATGAGGATCATGAATATTTAAATCAATTGGAAAAGAAATATACGAAGGAGACTCGTTTTCCAATAGATGTGTATCAGCGAGTTTATGTCTGTAAATCGGGCTATATGCAGCGATTTGAAAAAGGGGAGGAGATTTTAAATTTTGTAGGCATTGGAAGAATAGGAGATAGAAAAGGGCGAAATCATGAACGATTTATCCAAGATTATGAGCGACAACAAATCAAGAAATTATTGAAGATAAAGGAGAACTTCGATTTTCTAATTTCTCATGATAAAGATGCGGATAGTCAGCGAGGTTATGGAATGCCAGAGTTGAGGACTTTATTGGATAATGTTATTTTTCACTACCATTTTTATGGTCATACAGGCGAACCGTTTCATATCGAAACAGATACTAATGGCATAACGCAATCGTGTAAAGTCAAAGAATTAGAATTTATGAAAAACGGCATTCTACCCGAAGGTTGTATGATTATTATTGAAAAAGTAGGTGAAGAACAGTTTGAATTTGAGATAGTTGAGCAAAAATTGACTAATCAATTGACGAAACATAATTGGAAATATGGATAAATTATATGAACTACTCAGCCAACACATTTTACTCAAATGACGTGTGTTATTATAAAGAAACCATGAAATATAAGTTTATCCTCGTGTTAGTCGTTATTTTCAAGCTACAATTTATTGCAAGTTGCTGTTCTTTTGTGAAATACTTCGATTACACCCAACTTTCTGTTGAGCTTTCTAATACCACCCTTACAGCTTCAGATAGCTTAATTATATATGTATTAGCAGAAGATATTACTTATTTATCCAATCATATCCATACTTTAGGATTGACAGCAACAACCGCAATTAGCTGTGACGAAGGTTGGGGTGGTATGAAACATCCTATTGAAAATATTATCATTACGAGTCATCAAGATTTTGATAGTGAACACCCTACTGGAGAACAATTAAATGATTTATTTCAAATTAGAGTGTTTAATACTGATAATGAAATAGAATATAAACCATTATCGGAGATTGAATTTCCATTTTCGGCAGATAATGTAGAATTGTTATTGGTGGATTCACCAACCATTAATAGTGAGCATCAATTTAGTATTACTTTTACAAAATCAAATGAGTCTATACTAAATATAGCAACAGATATAATCACATGGGAATGAGAACTAAAACTTTTTTTATGAAAAATAAAATCATCTTTATTTTATTATTGGTATTAGGATTCACAAGTTGTCAAGATAAACATGAACCAAGTCCAGATTGCACAGAGGATATTCTAGCAGCTTTTGATATGCAACCTTACAACGGAGAGGAAATGGGCTGTGAAATGCATTTAATGTTATTTGAACGGAATGGGGGTTCATTTTATTTACTCAATAGTCATTGTGCGGATATGGTATTTAATCCATTAAATTGTTTAGGAGAAGCATTTTGTGATGAAGTCGGTTTTGAAGATTGTACAAGTGCTTTTGAGAATGCGACATTTATTGAAATTGTGGGTATTCAAAAATAAAAAATCCCTAAAAAATGGCAGTTTACCGCAAGTTTTAAAGCATATACTCGTCTAAGTATCAAACGTCAGATAATTTAATCATCTTGGAAAGTACCTACTATAAAGTAGGGGCACTATACCTGTGCCCCTACAATATAGCTAAGTGCAAACAACACAAAAACACAGAACAACATGACGACACAAAACTGGATTACTTTGGTATTTGCTTTAACAGGGTTTTTATTTTTTACGAGTTGTGGTGATGATGAAGAAATCACTACACCAACAACATCTACAACAACAGAAGATTATACTGGAACAGCATCTGTTTCGCAAGGAATGGGAACAGCTTCCTCTACAAATTTATATGCTTCGGGTTCGAGAGTAGCCCCTTTAGGTACGATAACAGCAGAAGATAACACCGTTTGGAATGTGCCTGCTACGGTAAATTTTACGGATAATACTTTTCCCATTGCTCCTGATTTATACAATCCTGATGGAACACAACATGGAAGTGTAGCAGCAGCATTAGCCGCTTTTGATGCTAATGATGTTGTAGAAATTGATGCCAACGGAGAATTGATAACAGGATATATTTTCTCTGATAATTACTTTGAATTGTATATCAATGGTGTGCCTGTGGGTAAAGATGCCATTCCATTTACACAGTTTAATTCGAGTATTGTTCAGTTTAGAGTTGAGCGACCTTTTACCATTGCGATTAAAGCAGTGGATTGGGAAGAGGATTTAGGTTTAGGAACAGAAACTGGGCAAGGCAGTGATTATCATGCAGGAGATGGTGGTATTGTCGCAGTTTTCCAAGATACAAATGGTGATATGATAGCAACAACAGGTAGCGAATGGAAAGCTCAGACTTTTTATACCGCTCCAATTAAAGATTTGACTTGTCCTACTGAAAATGGTACTACTCGAAGCACAGCAAATTGTGATACAGATGATTCTGATGATGCGACGAGTTTCTACGCCCTACATTGGGAAGTTCCGACAGATTGGATGAATGAAGGTTTTGATGATTCAGATTGGCCGAGTGCAACAACTTATACCAATGAAACAATTGTGGTTAATAATAAACCATCTTATACCACTTTTACTGACATATTTGATGCAGGGAATGATGATGCGGAATTTATATGGTCAACAAATGTGATTTTGGATAATGAAGTCATTGTCCGATATACAGTAGAGTAATTTGAGGATTAATAGGAAAAAACTTGGTTTTAAATAGTGAATGGTTCGGTAGCTTTTAGGGTTGCTGAGCCATTTTTTAGTTAGTCCTGTTTGTTGATAAAACAACAAATTAATCGTACCTTTTACAAAAACAAAAAATCATGCAATTCAATAAAATATCCAAATATATCTTCACGATTGATAATTTTATGACGGCTGAAGAGTGTCAGCAATGGATTGAGTTTTGTGAATCGAAAGGTTTTGAAGCAGCAGGATTGACACAAGGTACTCGACAGGTTATCAATAAATCTATTCGGAATAATCAACGCCTATTTTATGATAGCTTGGAATTAGCAGAAACCCTATGGCAACGGACTCAACCTTACCTGCCAGAATTAGAGGATATAAAAGGAGTTGGTTTAAATGAGCGCTTTAGATTTTATAAATACTTTCCTGGTCATCAATTTAAAATGCATCAAGATGGACGATTTCGTCGAAATGCTAAAGAATGGAGTGTTTTTACCTTTATGGTTTATTTGAATGAAGATATGCTAGGAGGAGAAACGAAGTTCTTGGATTATGTGATTAAACCCGAAACTGGAAAAGCATTGATATTTCGACATGAATTAGCACATGAAGGAAGTATGGTGTATAAAGGTGTCAAGTATGTGTTGAGAAGCGATGTGATGTTTAGTAGGAAATAATAGTGGTAAAATCAAAATGAAAGCTAAGATGAAAATTAAAAGCTTATATCTAATCGGATTACTATTTTACACATCTGTCTTATTTGGACAACAAGAGCAAAAATCGAATACCATTCAAATTTGCTTACTGTTAGACATTAGTAGTTCCATGAATGGATTGGTCAATCAAGTACAAAATGAATTCTGGAAAACAATTACTTACCTAGAAACTTTTCAAAAAGATAGTGCAGCTACAAGGGTAGAAATAGGCGTATTATCTTATGGTACTCACGATGGTCAAGTTCAGTTAATTTCTGACTTTACAGCAGATATGGATGTTTTAGCCGCTCAATTATTTACGTTACAAGTTGGTGGTGGTGAAGAATATTGTGGAGCGGCTATTCAAACGGCATTGGATCGATTAAGTTGGTCAACTCAACCGATTTTTAAATGTATTATCATTGCAGGAAATGAGTCCTTTAATCAAGGTTCAGTATCTTTTGAGACCGCAATTGAAAATAGTGTATCCAAGGATATTTTAGTTAATACTATTTTTTGTGGGTTAAAAGCACAAGGTATTGACGGAAAATGGGAACTAGGGGCAGAGTTAGGAAATGGTTATTATATGGCAATCAATCAAGATATTGGTGTTACGCAGTTTACAACGCCTTTTGATAATAAACTCATGGAGTTTTATTTGAATTACAAGTCAACCCTCTTGTATCAAACTCTAAAAGATCCTCAAATTTTTATGCCTATTAACGATCCTAATGGAAATATATCGCCGACCTATCGAGATATGGTGATTTATAAATTTAATAAGCGACAGCGAAAACCAGATTTGATTGATGATTTTTATAATAGTAATTGGGAATTGGATAAAATAGATAAGACACAGTTACCTGATAAATGGCAGGCAATGAGTGAACAGCGACTAAAGTTTAGCTTATTACAATTCGCTCAAAAACGACAAACCTATATTGAGGGTTTTAATCTTTATGCTAGTAAAATTCAAGAATTTCTAAAAAATAAGATAGAACCCAATTTAGAAGGTAAGACATTAGATGCAGCTTTGAAAGAGATATTAAGCGAACAACTCACACAATATGGATTTAAAAAGGAGTAATGATTTTTAACCCAAACCCTAAAATATCTAAAGGAATTTGATAGAGATAGGAACATTTTTTGTAAAATAGCAGGATAGAATATATAAGGTATTGAAATACACAACTAACTAATAATTAGTTATATATATTAAAAATAAATACGAGTATCAAACAAGGCAAAAGCTCTACCAACGTCATATAAAATGTACGCACGAATATTATTATTATTATGGATCACCATTAGTTCAACCATAACTCTACTTGCACAATCTAATCAAGATATTTATTTTGAAAATTTGAATCGCCAACAGGGTTTATCTTCCAATAGCTTAAATCAAATTATACAAGATGATAAGGGTTTTCTTTGGTGTGCTACATTTAATGGCTTAAATCGATTTGATGGTGTAAACTTTCAACATATAAAATCGAATATACCTAACGATATAATCGGAGGAAATCACATTCGAGCGATTTATTGGGATAAAAAAGGGAATTTATGGATAGGGACACTCAAAGATGGATTAAGTCGCTATAATCCTAAAACGGGTGTCTATACGAATTTTCAAGCTGATAAAAATAAAGAAGGAACATTAAGTAGCAATCAGATATTATGCTTTCTAGAAGATAGCAAAGGTCGATTATGGGTAGGTACAGAAGCAGGGTTAAATTTATTTGATTCAGAAACAGAGACTTTTTTCAATTTTCTTCCCTCCAAGGATGCCAATAGTATTAGTGCCTTATCTGTTATTGGACTAGAAGAAGATCATAGAGGTTGGATTTGGGCAGCAACTTGGGCAGGCGGAGTAAATTTAGTTATCCCAACAGATAAAAAAGGTGTATTTAATTTTAGGTATTTTAAAAATGAGGAAAATAACCCTGCATCTTTACAAGTCAATAATGCTTGGTCTTTATTAAAAGACAATAAGAATAGGCTTTGGGTAGGCACTTTTAATGGAGGGATTAGTCTAATGCTTCCTTCTGAAGAAACAGATCCTTATAAGTTTCAACCTAAATTTATTACTTATCGACATAGTAGTTTAAAATTACATCCAAATGAACCCACGGATAACATTGTATATGATTTGACACAAGATCAAAACGGTCGTATATGGTTAGCAACAGTAGATGGAATAAGTATCTTTGAGCCTGATCGCCATTTTACGGATTGGGACAAGATAGATCCTTATCAACCTTCTACGATTCCTACTATTACATTTCAGCATTTACAACATAATATAAATCTAGGGAATAGTATTCCACACAATGAGGTCAAAAATATATTTTTTGATAAAGACGGGATTGCATGGTGTTCTACCATTAATGGAATATCGAAATATGATCCGAACAAGAATCGGTTCGAGCATAGTTTGAAACCTGTACCTGAGATTGGTAATATTTTTACTTCGTGTATGCTAGAGTATGATTCCTCTACTCTATATATTGGTACTCGCTCCCAATTAGGCTTGCTTAAATATAATACGACGAATAATACGTATAAAAGTTATACGACTCAGGCAACCACAAATGCTTTAAAATCAAGAGATGAAATTTTAGCATTATATAAGATAGATCAAGATACTATCATTGTTGGTAAACGAAGTAGTATCGCCTTATTTTTTCCAAAAGAAGAACGGTTTTGGGAATATACCCTGATGGATGATAAAAAGGAGATTACGGATGACTTAAATCCCAAAGAAATCATTAAAGATAGTAAAGGTCGTTATTGGATTGCATCACAACTAGGATTGATTGAATTTGATATTCAAAAAGGGATCTTAAATATCATACGAAGTAATGATCAGATTCAATTCAAAAAAGAAATTCCAAATATAAATAGTGTTATAGAGGATGACAAAGGTTATTTATGGTTAAGTACGTATGAAGGCTTATATCGGTTGAAAGTGAGTGAGGATAACAAAATGGAAATGAAAACCTTTTTATATGACGCGAATGACTCTACTTCAATATGCAACGATAGGGTAGTGGTCAGTACCAAATATAAAAGGGATTTATGGTTTGGTTCAGAAGATGGGCTTTTTAGTTATAACCTAGATACAGAACGTTTTTATAACATCACGAGTGCAGATGGCTTAAAAAATTCAAGTATTTTTTCTATTGAAATTAGTAGTGACGATGTACTATGGGCAAGCACTAGAGAAGGATTATTTACTTATGATTTAAACACGAAAAAAATCCGACACTTTGATAAAGATGATGGATTACAATCTAATACGTTTAATTTTTTATCCTCGTGTCGTACGGCAGATGGAAAATTGTACTTTGGTGGAATTAATGGCTTAAATGGGTTTTATAGTGAGCAAATTCCATTGGCTACAACGCCTCCCCCTGTTTACCTAACTGGTGTAAAGGTTTTTAATAAACCCAAATCTTTTCAAACAGATTATACCAATCTAAAGGAAATTGAGTTGGATTATGAAGAAAACTACTTCACTTTAGAGTTTTCTGCCTTGAGTTTTACTCAAGCCAAAGAAAATGAATATGCCTATAAATTGGAAGGGTTTGATAAAAATTGGATTTATAGCGGACATCGAAACTTTGCAAGTTACACGAATTTAGATCCGGGTACTTATACATTTAGGGTAAAAGCAGCGAATCATGACGGATTTTGGAATGAGGAAGGAATTACGTTAACTATTTGCATTATTCCACCTTTTTGGGCAACGTGGTGGTTTAGAATTTTAGCGGTATTAGTGGTTATAGGAAGTGTCTTATTCTATTTTATCAATCGAGAACGAGTGACTAAAGCACAGCGAATTGCCCTAGAAAATGAGGTAGCTATACGAACGAAAGAAATAGAACATCAAAAAGGTGAAATTGAAAAACTAGTAGATGAATTACAACTCCAAAATGAATTATTAGAAATTAAAGTTGCGGATAGAACGCAATATTTAGAACGCATCAATAAAGACTTATTACGCTCAAATAAGGACTTAGAGCAATTTGCTTATATCGCTTCTCACGACTTGCAAGAGCCATTACGAATGGTCGGTAATTTTGTGCAATTATTAAAATATAGATACAATAAAAAGATAGATGAAGCGGGACAGGATTATATCAAATTTGCGGTGGAAGGCGTAAAACGAATGTCGAATTTGATACGAAGTTTGTTGAGTTACTCCAAAGTTGGGCGAAGTGATACGACATTTCATATAGCTAATTTGAACCATGTGATTAATGATAAATTGGCAGATTTATCTCTATTGATTCAAGAAAAAAATGCGATTATAGACGTAAAAGAATTACCTCATCAAGTTTTATGTGAGGAAGAACAATTAGGTCTAGTATTTTATAATTTAGTAAGTAATGCCTTGAAATTTAATACTAAAGAACAACCTATTGTAACCATTGCTTTAACAAAAGAAAATCGTAAACATTATACGTTTAAAGTTCAGGATAATGGTATTGGAATCGAAAAAGCTTATCATGATAAGGTTTTTAAAATTTTTAAGCGGTTAAATAATCGAGAAGATTTTGAAGGAAATGGAATCGGATTAGCTATCTGTAAGCGTATTATTAATCGGCATGATGGCGAAATTTGGTTTGAATCGGAAAAAGGAAAAGGAACAACTTTCTACTTTACTATCAGCAAAACGCCAATAGAAAGTGTCATTTGGCATCAGGAAAATCTAAATTGATTGTTTTTATAATTACACCATCTTTCAATTATATTTAACATCACAACACTTTATTGTAAATACCTTACTTTTTCAAGGTTTATATTTGATGAACAATACGTAAAGTTCACAGGTTGATTTAATGAATGTATGGTACACTCTATTGAGAAGTGAACCTAAAGAAAGAGAGTAATAAACATAAAAGTATTTATAAAAATTTAACGTAAATGTTCAGAATAGAGAAGCGAGAACAGAGACAAATCGAACTATAGTTTTGCTTAAAATAGTACATCATTGTATATTTAAGCATGTTTAAAATAGGTATTTCAGTACGAGACATATTTTTCTCTGTTCTCGCTTCTCTTCTCTCAGTTCTGAATAGTTACAATTTAGCTAAAAAGGAATAAAAATGGCACACGCAAGTTCAGAAATGCCCTACTTTATCAACCCTTCTAAAAACCTAGATGTAGCAGCTAAAAAAATAGCTTACGAACAAGCTCAATTGGATATCCGAGCAATACTAACAGGAGAGACCAATATGATTGTGAAAATGGTTACGATCAATTGCTTATTAAAAACACATCTTCCTTATGCTTATTGGATAGGTTTTTATTGTGTCCATAAAGGCAAATTAACCGTAGGGCCTTATCAAGGAACTTTGGGTTGTATTTATATTGATTTTGGAAAGGGGGTTTGCGGTGCAGTAGCTACAAATCGAAAAACGAAGATAGTAGGAGAGGTACATCTATTAGCAGAGGGTGAAGATCATATTACTTGCGATCCCAATTCTCAATCTGAGATTGTTGTACCTGTTTTTGATCATGAAAAAAACCTAATTGCCGTATTTGATGTGGATAGCAGTCAGACGTATTCCTTTGACGAAGTAGATCAATTGTATTTGGAGGCCATTATGAAAGAGCATTTTGAGGTGGAAGTGTTGGAGCGAAGTTTTAATTAAGAGTAAGTTTGAAATAAAATTATAATGATAAATAATTATCTAAAAAAGGCAGCACTCTATCGTCAATTTATTCAACCTACCGAATTACAAAAAGTGGTTGAACGACAATGGCAAAAAATAGAGGAACTTCAAGATAGAGTAAAACAGCAACAGGAATTTGATAAAGAGCAATTATACGTTTATCAAACCCCAAAATTTGTAGGCAATTCCTGCTCCTTAGAATATGGAACGGAGCCTTATGATTTGGTGAAAGTTTTAAAAAATAAAGCAGCATCTAATACTCGATATTTAGCTTTATTGAATGATATTGTACAAATGGTTTATCAATCGACTAAGGTGGGTTGGATTGGAATTTATAAAAAAATGCCTTTACAAGAAGGAGATGCTTTAGTAAAAATGGCGTATAGAGGGCTAGAAAGTCGAGCAGAGTTTCCTTTATATATTCCTGATTTTAAAAGTAATAATAAAGAAGTTGGGTTGACAGGGCAAGCGATTGTATTAAATGACATTGATGCTTATTTGTCTAAAGGCGGTGCTTATTATGAGTGCGATGTCAAAGTACAAGCAGAGGTCTGTTTACCGATATTTGATACCACAGGTTCAGAAATTATAGGTATTGTAGATGCAGAAGACCATCAGAAATATTTTTTCAATACAGAAAAGACAATGGAGATTATTGCTTTGTGCATTAATTTATCTAGAGTATTGTAGATTAGGAATAAGGGTTTTCTTATAAAAACTTTGGGTAATCAAAATACGTACTTTTTGAACCACAAAGAAACAAAGAACACACAGACTATTTTCAAAAAAGTGATACTTTTATTAAATTAACATTTCTTTGTGTACTTCCTTTGTGACCTTTTGTGTCTTTGTGGTTCAAAACATTTTTTATAAGAAAACCCTTGATTAGGAATGGTGATTTAATCAATTACACAATGAAAACAAAACTCTTACTAATTTGCCTAAGCCTTTTGAGTCTAGGAATGACAGATGCTATCCGACAAATTACCCCTATCAATGCTATTTTTGTAGGCAATAATAAAGGGGGAACGGTCTCGATTATTGATGCTGATAAATTAGAAGTTGTTTCTACGATTAATATCATTCCCGATAAAGCAAAAGCGAATACTAAAGCCTATAAACAACGCTTAATCAATAAATATGTCAATAAAAAATTAGGTCCAAAGTATGTGGATGATTTGGATATTTTACCTGATGGTCAAACGATGGTGGTATCTCGTCCTTACTTTTCCGATATAGCTGCATTTGATTTAAATACGCAAAAAATGCTTTGGCGATTACCCTTAGGTCATCGTCCCGATCATCAGGTGATGACTAAAGATGGTAAATATCTTTTTGTGTCCTTATTAGTATCTAAAAAAGGGATGAAGATTGACCTTGAAAATCAAAAAATAGTAGGTACGTATAAAACTGGAAAGCGACCTCATAGTATTGTATTAAATCAAGCAGAGACAAGGTTATATAATGGTTCTTTAAATGGAAATGATATTGTAGTGATAGATACCGAAACCTTAAAACAGGTCGATAGATATACTTTTCCAGAAGGTGTACGTCCCTTTAAGTTATCGGTAGATGAAAAGAAGATTTACTTACAATTATCTTTCTATCATGGTATCGCAGAATATGATATGGAGAAGCGTCAAATCATTCGAGAAATTGATATGCCTATTCCAGACTTTGTTAAGTCGATTAAATTAAAAGATTATCCATTTCTAGCCGCACATCATGGCATCGGTTGGTCAAGTGATAAACAATATATGAGTGTAGCGGCTACAGTTTCTAATTATGTCGGTATCTTATCTTTTCCAGATTTAAAATTATTAAAAACTTTTGATGCTGGAATTGAGCCAAGTTGGATTACAGATGGCTTTGATGCGGATACGTTCTTTGTAAGTTCAAGAGGGTCAGATAAGGTATTTGTCTATTCCTACTCTAAACAAGAATTATTAAAAACCATAGAAGTTGGCGATTATCCGCAGCGTATGAACCGAGCAGTATGGATGAAGAAAAATTGAAATAGGAGTAAGGTTCAATTTTTTGATTTCTAATATTTGAAGGTCAAGTTAAACTTTACAGTCAATTTGTAGTTCTAACATTTGATTACGATATAGCGTTAATAGAAGTTAGTTTAACTTGATATATTGTATAGGAGAAATGCCCTCTACTTTCTTAAAAAGACGTGAAAAATAAGTATGACTTTCAAAACCTAGTTTATAAGCTACTTCCGAAACTGACTGATTTTGATTTAATAACTGTTCTTTTGCTATGTTAACTAAATGAAGATGGATGTGCTTTTGCGTACTCATGCCTGTTGTATGTCGTAAGGTATCACTCAAGTAGCTTGGCGATAGATACATTTGTTGAGCTAAATCCTTAACCGTAGGAATTCCTCTAATTTCTAATTTATTTAAAAGACAAGCTTCTTTTAAAACCTGTTCAAAACGAACAAGAAGATCGGATTTAATCTGATTTCGAGTAATAAACTGTCTTTTGTAATAACGTTCTGAATAGGTAAGAATCGCTTCTAAATAGTTCACTAATAATCGTTTACTAAGTGTATCAATAGCATTATTATATTCTTTAAAAAGAGATTGAAAAATACCATTTAGGTGCTTCTCCTCATCTTCAGATAAATGAAGTGCTTCATTGATAGCATAATTGAAAAAGCTATAACGCTCTATGTTATTTCCTAAAGGGGTATTGCTCAAAAAAGTATTTTCAAAAAATAGATACCAACCTTCTGATTTATCTATAATCAAATTATCATAACTTAATACTTGACGTGGACCAGTAAAGACCAGTACCCCTTCTTGAAAATCATATTGCTTTCGACCATATTTTAAATATCCCTTCAAATGCTTTTTTAGTCCAATGGTATAGAAACCAAAGGAAATATTAGAAGGTATAGAGGCTGCTTTTTGCCGAACCTTCTCGACTTCAACTAATGCAAAAGTTGGATATTTTGGTCGAGGGTAGTCAAACAAATCGGCAAATTCAGCAATGGTTGAGATATAATTCGTCATATTTTTAATTCTTCTATTTTTTTCAAAAGGCTACTCCAATTCCAATACTTGACAAAGGAATAAAGGGATTAATTGAAATCTTGGTTTCGCCAAATTGAACATTATTATCGGTACTAATAGGAATAATTCCAATTAGTTCACCTAAAAGATAAAATCGCTTTTTATTCAAGGGATACCATAAATATCCAACTCTAGGACTTAAATACCAAAAGGCATACTTTTGAGAAGTATTTGATACTTCATCTGTTAGTGTCCATGTTTCCCAACCTAAAGGTAGACTAATGACCCAACCTTCTTGAATATCACTTTCTTTAAGGAAATACCTAATACTGATATTCATTCCGAAATCTTGCGTTATCTGTAAATCCATCTCATTCGAAATATCAAATGCAAAATCATTCGATGTTTCTGGAAGTACTTGTGCAAAACCATTCATACCAATTTGGAGTCGTTTGTTTATCGAATAATTCCCTACAATAGACCAACCATTATTGATAAATTGAAGTGGTTCTAATTCAAAATGAAATCGATTTATAGGTAAGTTTTGTCCTTGTAAAGTGGATAATGAAAGGGATATTAATAGAAAAATAAATTGTCCTTTTTTCATAGTAAAAAGTATTTAAGCCTTTAATTTCTTAGAAACTAATGAATAATTTTTACTACAAAATTGGCTATAAATAGTAGTCATAGGTTAGTACAAAATGTAGGATGAATAGTACAAATCCCTTTTTT
>CAYLSF010000057.1:0-14694 GCA_964385675.1 uncultured Saprospiraceae bacterium | reverse complement strand
TTACGGGTTCTTAGAGGTTATTTTAACCATTTATTTTGTTAAAAATTAAGTAAAGGATTACCAATTCTATACGATATCCAGCATTCCCGACTTTTGAAGTTATACTAGATACTTGTTGCTGGATACTTGTTACGGGTTCTTAGAGGTTATTTTAACCATTTATTTTGTTAAAAATTAAGTAAAGAATTACCAACTCTATACGATATCCAGCATTCCCGACTTTTGAAGTACGATATTTCGTTATCCAGCATCCAGCATCCAGCATCCAGCATCCAGCCTCAAATCATTTTCCAAATGGAACTTTCAGGCTTTTGACGTTTAAAGTTTAAAAACCATTGACAAGCAAAATATAGTGGTATTAAAGCTAAAACCCAGCATATATACGTGACTTGAATAGATGCACCCAATGGAAAAAACGCCCCAATAAAGGCATATATATACAAGTGTAGCAAGTAGAAAAACATGGCGGTTTGACCAAATAGCTTTATAGGTTTTAAGAGGGCGATATGTTGTAGCCTTGAAAGGATGAAAAATAGGACAAAATTGAGTCCTAATGTAATGGTAATAAATGCAATACTCGGAGGATATTTAATAACTGTAAAAAAGGTAATCCAGTCATGATGTCCATTTTCTTGAAAATTTCCAATTTCTAAAAACCTCAAACTCAGAAAAACACCAATCAATCCGAATCCAGTAGATAAAAATAAAGCGTTAATTCGTTTTGGATATTCTAATAATAATTTTCCCCAGAACATTCCAAATGTAGCTACCCCCAACCACGGAATAAGTGGATATAACGTCATTCCATATTCCGCAAGAGCTGGAATCATCAAAAAGGATAAAACAGTATTAAACATACCATCGGGGTTAGATTGTCCGATTATCCAAGCAGAAAGAACGAAACTCATAGCAGAAATGACAAGAAACCAATGTTTTTGCAATTGCCATAGCACACTACAAACGATCATGGATGCACCTAAACCATATAAAACAGTAGAAGGTATGAAGAAACCACTAGCAAGATGACCTGGCATTGGAGGTTCCATGCCTTGAGCTTGATTAAAAAAACCATTTAAACCCCACGCAGGAAATTCTACAAAGAACATGAGTAGCAAAATAATACTCCCCCTCTTGATAAAATAATTTCTAATTTGATTGGATGTCCAATTTTTTTCTAATCGTTTAGTGGCAAATAGTACAATACTAATGCCCATAAGAAAGAAAAAACCAGGTGCACATAAGTGACTAATAAACCGTGTAAACCACCACGCCAAATCAGGATACCCCGAAAAAGCATATCCCCAAACTTCTGTAAAATGCGTACGACTGACCATAGCACTAGCATGATCTAATGCCATTGCCATCATAATAAATCCTCTGAGGTAATCTATAGTGTCGTATCGGGTAGTCATGGTAGATTTCGGATAAAAGTCGTAATCGTCATCAGGTGAGTTGCTGTAGCTTACTAAAGTTTAAGAATGTAAAGCATTAAATTTAACCTTTTACTCACCTGCTGACTATTTTCATAAGATTCTTTCAAAGAACCGTAAAGTCTAAAGTCTTTTATTCGAGATTATCCAGTTCTTCAATCAATTGAGTTAATTCTGATTTTAAAAACTGCATCAGTTCTCTGATATAAGACTTTGAAAAATCGAATTTAATACCTGCGGTTTCGTAAATGGTTTTAATATTTTTAGAATTTCCCAATTGTAAAGCTGCAATGTACTGTTCGAGAGCTTGTTCTGGATTTTCTTTGTAATTTTTCCAAATTGCAATCGCACCTAATTGAGCGATACCATATTCAATATAATAAAAAGGATATTCGTATAAATGTAATTGTCTTTGCCAAAGGAGTTCTAGCAATGGTTCATAGTCCGCCCAATCGACATATTTGGATTCATATTTAAAGTAAATACGCTTCCAATTTTCATGGCGTTCTTCAACAGTATGATTAGGATAAGTATATAACCAATGCTGAAAACTATCAACAGTAGCAACCCACGGCAGTATGCGAACAATACCCGATAATTCCCAGATTTTTGCTCGAAGTAGTTCTTTTTTATCGGATAAGAAATGATGCCAATGCTCCATCGTCAATAGTTCCATACCCATAGCGGCTAATTCTGCTACTTCAGATGGTGGACGCTTATCATCGGTTAAAGAAAGCTGTTGCATGAGCATGGAGTGAACCGAATGTCCTGCTTCGTGCATGATGACCCGTAAGTCTGTTAAAGAATTGGCTGCATTCATAAAAATGAAAGGAACACCCGATTCTGGTAAAGTCATATTATATCCGCCAGGTCGTTTTCCTTTGCGAGATTCTAAATCCAAATTCCCTTCTTTGTCTAAGGTTTCTAAACATTTACCAAAAAAAGGATGGGTTGCTGCAAGTGTTTTAATGGATTTGCGAACCATGTCATTTCTATCCTCAAATGGCTTGATAGGCGGTAATTGTTTTGGATCAACTAATACATCCCATGCCCGTAGTTCCTCAACCCCTAATAACGCTCGATGACGTAACCGTAAATCATCCAATATTGGAACGACTTCTTCTGCAATAGATTGATGAAATTGCTCGGCATCTTGAGGGGAATAATCAAATCGGTTGAGGCTCGCAAATTTATATAGTTTATAATTTTCAAAACCTGCATTCAACCCCACTTGATGTCGAATTTGGATAAGTTCTGAAAATAAAGCGTTCATTTCGTCTCCTTTCGTTGCTCTTGCCGCAGCCATTTTTTGATAAATCGTTGCCCGTAACGTTCTATCCGTCTCATAAAGGCGTTTTTGACCTTGCTGAAGCGTCAATTCTTTCCCTTCATGCTCTATGCTAAAACTCGCTCTAATTTTAGAGGATTTCTGTGCAGTCAGTCTATCTTTAGCAAACAAAGGAATATTGTTGGCTCTAAAAATAGTAAGGGCATTGTTGATATTACGCAAATAAATTTCGTAAGTCTCCTGATTCAATTGACTTAAAAATGGAGACTGCGTCAACTTCTTATTTAAGGCATCATCAAACTTTGAAATATTTGGACTGATTTCTTTGATATAGGTTTGATAAGCCGTTTTGTAGTCTTCATTATCCGTAAATCGACTAGTATTGATGTATCGCCAGCCATAGTCTGTACGAATTACAGCTTTTAGCTCACTTCTATCTTTAATCCACTGAATTAAATCACGAACTGTTGGGAGTGGACGATTTTGTAAATCTTCAAAGTAAGGCGCTATATCTTCCCATTTTTTAATACGTAAATTTGTTGGTACAAATTTTCTAGTAATTGGGGAGGGTAAAGGTAATATACTCATTTAGTTATGGTTTAAAATGATGGTTTTAATGGTGTAAAGTTGGATAAATTCAACTTTACTTAATTATTTTTAAGTAAAAACTTGATTGTAAAGTTATTAAAAAAACGTAAATATGACACGACTAGCTGAAATACTCAAATCTTGGAATGGTAAACAGATAGATTATATCAAAAATACCTATCAAAATTATCATCAACAACCTCACTTTATTGCAAATTTGTTAGCCTTGTTGAATCAAGATGAAACCCTTCAAAAAGCGATTACATGGTTGATTAAACATCATTTAGAGCAAAAAAATGATTTATCGAAAAATGAAATAGAGCAGCTTATTCAAGGGGGTAATAATTTAAAACATTGGGAAGCCCAGCTTCATTTTTTACAAATTTTACCGTATTTAAAACTAGAAGTGAATCAAGTAGAAATAATTGAGCCATTTATTGGTCGATTGTTAGGAAGTCCTAAAAAATTTGTAAAAGCGTGGGCATATAATGGTTTATATGAACTAACTCGGTATCAACCAGAAATGAAAGAGGATGCCATACTCCTATTCCATGCCGCTTTAGAAACGGAATCTGCATCCGTAAAAGCAAGAATTAGAAACTTATTGAAGAAGATGTAAATTACTTTTCCCGATAGGAATCGGGAGTCTTATTACTTTATTGTCCTATTATCGAAAGTCGAAAAAAGCCTGTCCCGTACTTGATACGGGAAAAGTTACTTCTTACGCATGGACTTTGGGAATAGGTTCGATTTAGTTTTTGACTTTTTAAAACGTCCTTTTTTATCGGTTTTGGTATGAACGTTATTATAGGCTGGGCAGTAAGCATCTCTATTGCAAGAAGTTGTACCCAATGAGCAGGTTATAATGGCAATAATAAAGAGTAGAATTGTAAATTTTTGTTTCATTAGTAGTTGTTTTTGATGAAAAGTAAAGTCGAATTTATTCGATATTACAAAGTTATAACGAATACAACACCACAAGGTTGCTCAAAACCGAAATATGAATAGACAGCTACCCACGTAATCCCGATAGCTTCTTGTACAGTAGTCGGGAGGAATGGATAATGTTGATAATCAGTAATTTTGTAATTGGTTTAGTTTCATTCTATTATGAAAACCGTTAACCGTTAACCGTTAACCGTTAACCGTTAACCGTTTGCCGTTTGCCGTTTGCCGTCCACCGTGTAGCCGAATAGACTTAGAAACGACTTAACGCCTAAGAAAAGAAGTTATCCCTTTTATCATACCCTTCCGTAAAATCATCCATCGCTTGAAAATCATCGTTAGGTTGTGGGTCTTTAAAGGGAGAATTATCCTCATGGTCTTGTATCATTCTACGGCCTAAGACGATACCAACAATAAGGGTAACAATGGTCAATCCACCTAAGGCAGGGTACATATTTTGGAAGATAAAAAAGTCATACGCTCCATGCAATAAGATGGCTCCCGTTAAGCCCATAAATAGGTGTAAAACCTCTTTTTTCTTATCTGCAAACTTGGCTAAACCCACATAGTATCCCATCATAACCGCAAAAGCAGCATGAGCAGGCACAGCAGTAAAAGCTCTAATAATTGTCGTCTTAATGCCATACGACGAATACATGAAATTTTCAAGTGTCGCAAATCCCATACTAATCATCACCGCATATACAATCCCATCCATCGGCTCATTAAAAGCCTTTTGATGATAAATATAGCCTCGTAGTACTGCAAATTTGACCAATTCTTCACTAAACCCAACGACAAGAAAGGCAAATAAAAAGGTAATCACTAAGCTATCAGACACATCTAAGCCTAATGACATCCCAAACTGCTCCATGTAAATAGCCGGTACTGTACTCAACATCCCTAAGATAAAACTAGCAATAACCAATTGACTCGGCTCTTTCTCATGCCTATCTTGGTAATAAATATAGGCACTAATTGCCAACCCAGGAATGGCAGCTAATATTATGGTCAAAGGATTTAAATTATCCATGTATTATTTTGATATGTACGACAATCGACTTTCGATAATCGACCTTCGAATGTCATTGGTCTAATGTTGTCCCAATAGCTATCGGGAGTCGTAAGCATTGATTATTTTTTTCTATAAAGATTACTACCCTGTAAATATTGGTAAACTGGTTCGGTTACCAAATACTGAATAGATTTTCCTTCTCGAATACATTTACGAATGAAACTAGAAGAAATCTCCATTAAAGGTACATCAAAAACCGTAACTTTTTTGTGTTGTTCCATCACCCCTAAATCATAATTAGGTCTTTTATACACATAAATGGCATAATCTCTCAAAATCAATTCATAATTTTTCCATTTGTGTAAGGTCGCTAAATTATCTCCCCCCATAATTAATGTGAATTCATGCTGTGGATATTTTTCAGATAAGTAGGTGAGGGTGTCTATGGTGTAGGAGGGTTTGGGTAAATTAAATTCAATATTGGACGATTGTATGGAATGATTATCCCCAATAGCCAGATTGACCAAATGCAATCGTTCATAATCATTAGCCAAAGTCGTTTTTTTCTTCAAAGGATTATGAGGTGTAACGACCATCCAAACCCTATCCAAATCTGTATGAGTAGCCATAAAATTGGCTATAATCATGTGGCCAACATGAACAGGATTAAAAGAACCAAAGAATAAGCCAACTTTCATGTTTATGTGATTTTATAGTTGTTTGAGAAGTTTTATGTGAATCGCTAATGATTTGAATTTCAAGTTACTTATAGACGAGGTGATTGGTGTTTATTATCCATCAATTGTGACTATGAAGTATCCTTATTTTTCAAAGCAAAAGGGGTTAACCCTTCACGGAATAATTATCCAATCACCACATTACTAAAACGGCAACTTACCCAAATCCACATTTCCACCAGATAAGATAATACCAATCTTTTTATCCTTGAATTGTTCTTTTGCTTTCAATACAGCAGCATAAGGTACAGCACAAGATGGCTCAATAATAATTTTCATCCGCTCCCAAATTAATCGCATAGCTGCTATAATTTCTGCCTCTTCCACTCGAATGATACTATCTACATGTTCTTTTATAATTGGAAAATTAACATCCCCAAGTGTAGTGCGTAAGCCATCTGCAATGGTATTTGCCGTTTCGTTTTTTTCAATTTGACCACTTTGTAAAGAGCGATACGCATCATCAGCTTCAAAAGGTTCTCCGCCAATGGTTTTACATGTTGCACTAAAAAAATGTGTTACTAATGCCGTTCCTGCTACTAATCCACCACCACCTACGGGCGTTAAAATATAATCTAAATCAGGATAATCTTCCAACAATTCCATCGCTGCTGTGCCTTGTCCCAAAATCACTTCTAGCTGATTAGACGGATGCAGTTTCGTTGCTCCTGTCTTATTGGCAATTATTTCAGTATTCCGTTCTCTATCTGCTAAAGTTGGTGGACACTCTATCACTTCACCACCATATCCTTTTACCGCCTCTTTTTTTACCGTCGGGGCATTAGAAGGCATAACAATATAGGCTTTGATGCCTTGCGATTGTGCGGATAATGCTACGGCTTGTGCAAAGTTTCCAGAAGAATGCGTCACGACCCCTTTGGCTTGTTCTTCCTCACTCAAACTCAAAATCGCATTGGCAGCCCCTCTCATTTTGAATGCTCCCATTCGTTGGAAATTTTCACATTTAAAATACAGTTCCGCACCCGCTTTTTCATTTAATTGTCGAGAGGTGAGTACAGGTGTACGATGAATGAAAGGCTTGATTCGAGCATGACACGCTAGTAAGGCTTGTTTATTCATGGTTGGTATACTTTTCTCAGATTTTAGAATTGCCAAATATAGGATTGATTTTTTGAAAATACTTATCTTACCTTTAAAATAACTTGGGTTAAAAACTTTCAACTATATTTTTAAAAAAATGAAGATACTCATAACTGGCAGTAGTGGACATTTAGGAAGTGCATTAGGAATAGTATTCACACAAAAAGGCATTTCTTTCGTTGGAATTGATAAAACAGCCTCGCCTTTTACAACATATCAAGGCTCAATAGCAGATGCTACATTCGTTGATTCTGTCATGCAAAACATTGACTATGTGATACACACGGCTACTTTACACAAACCTCATGTGGCTACACATTCTAAACAAGATTTTGTGGATACCAATATTACAGGTACACTTAATTTACTAGAGGCGGCTCGAAAGTATGGTGTTAAGGGATTTATTTTTACGAGTACAACGAGTACATTCGGGGAATCGCTACGCCCAAAAGCTGAAGCACCTGCCGTTTGGGTAACGGAAGAAACGCCTTGTGTCTCTAAAAATATTTATGGCGCAACCAAGTTAGCAGCCGAAGACTTATGCTATCTATTTTATCGAAATCATCAATTGCCTTGTTTGATTTTAAAAACTTCTCGCTTCTTTTGGGAAAAAGATGATAATCCCGAAATCCGAAATTTATATAATGATGTCAATGTAAAAGCCAATGAATACACGCATCGTAGGGTAGATGTCTCAGATATTGTAGAAGCACATTTATTGGCAGTAGATAGGGTAGAAGCTATTGGTTTTAGTAAATACATTATTAGTGCAACTTCTCCTTTTACGAAAGAAGATTTATCCATTTTAAATGTAGATGCATCGTCCATACTGAATAGATATTATCCAAAGATTGAAGCTATTTATAATCGTAAAAGCTGGAAATTATTTTCAAAAATTGGGCGAGTTTATATAAATCAAAAAGCGAGAACTGAATTGAATTGGCAACCCAAATACAATTTTCAATATGTCCTAGACTGTTTAGAAAAAGGAATAGATTTTAGAAGTCCGCTTGCTATTGAAATTGGCGTAAAGGGGTATCATGGTGATTTATATAAAGATGGATTGTATCCGATAGTTGAATCTTAAAGTTGGATTTGTTTGACACTGATATTCAATATTATCAGGCTTGAAGGCTCGAACTAAAATTTTTATAGCTCGCCTAATCTTGTTATTTTTGTAAGATTAGGCGAGCTATAAGTTGATAATCATGATGCAACAATTAATAGGTAGGGATAAAGAAAAAGAGATTTTACTGGAAGCATTGAACTCCTCTGAACCCAAAATGATGATGTTATTAATCTTTGCGAAATAAAATTTTATAAAGACCAATTCATTCTTACCAAGGATTATGTAGAAAAATTACGCCAAAAGCGTAGTGTTTTTAAAATGGCTTCTAAAACTAAAAAACAGATTTTTATTACACTTATCTGTACTTTTGGATTGGTAAAAAATAAATATAGTAGCAGCATCATTGATAATGTACTTACCTTAGATGCTTTATTTCAACCTATTGTTTATGTTTAGGAATACTGGTGTAATAAAAAACGTTTTCTTAATACTTTTTCTGATGGGTAGTACAACTATTTCTGCTCAAGATTTTCCATTGGATACATTACTGAATATCCATCAATTATCTAATAAATCCTTATTCTCCTTTCTGAAAACCAAAGGATTTAAATATGCAGGGGCAGCATCATTTTCTGAGCAGCAATCGCTTATTTTTCAGTATCCTACTTGTGATGATAAAATTGAATCATCAAAAAATACACTAAAACGTACATTTATCAACAAGACTTGGAAAACGACTTTCTCTATCCATTCAGACAAAGATTGGTATCAGAAAATCATACAAGACATCGGTAAAAATGGATACGAGTTTCAAGAAACAGGGACGACTAGAAATAGAAAATTTACATGGAAAATATATGAAAATACGCAGTATAAATTAACAGCTACAATTCAAACTAAAGGTGGAGCATATATTTATTATCTTACGATTGAATCTAAATGAGCAACTTACTTCATATTTTAAATTTACAAACAAAAGAAGCCTTACCGTGTTTGAATACAAAACAATTTAAATATGGCAGATTGGTGGGGTTATTTTAAGGGGTTATTTCAAAAGGAAGCAGAAAGTTCTCCTAGTCAACCCTTTATTCATGAATTATTGGAGAGAACAGAGGAAGAGAAGGGCGATTATGATTTGTGGAAAAGAACCCTTGCGAAACGCCGTATAATAGATTGGGTCAATATGCAATATGCGTCTTTTCTAGTAACAGGAGAGGCTGATTTGGATAAAGCTATTGATATTTTAAATACCCCGTCTTCCAAAGGTTTTGTATTACACTTTGATGAGCAATTACATAATACTAAAGATTTTCTACACTTTTTTGATTATCTAAAAGAACGGATTTTAACCCTCTATTATAAAACTTCTGTATCGGATAATCGAACTTATACTAAAACGGGACGATCGGGTAATACTTGGGTGGAAAATGTACAGCGACACTACTTAAAACCTCGTTTTCAGTTTACGGATGATGAAAAAATGATACAGCAATTTGGGAATATTAAAATCGAACTCACAAGTCGAAATGATCAAATTAAAAATTTAAAGTTTAGTGCAACGATTTATAAAGATTACAAATACACAGAAGCCCAATCTTTTCAAGATTTAATGGGCGTTATTTTGCAATAGTGAAATAGAAGGTTGTGCCTTCTCCATACGTTGACTCTACCCAAATTCGACCATTGTGTTGTTCTACTACTTTTTTACATATCGCTAATCCTAATCCTGTTCCTTCATATTCACTGTTATTGTGGAGCTTTTTGAACAAAACGAAGATTTTATCAAAATAGGCAGGTTCTATTCCAATACCATTATCTGCTACCGAAAATAGCCATTCTGTTTCTTTTTCAATAGCATTTACCGTAATAATAGGTCTTTCGCCTTCCTTATGAAATTTGATACCATTAGTTATGAGATTCTGAAAGAGTTGTTTCAGTTTCGTAGAATCTGCATGTAAGGATGTTGGTAAATTATGCTCTTGTATAAGAACCTCTTTTTCTTGAATAGTAGATTGAATTTCTAGGGAAATATATTCAATCAATCGCTCTACATTCACTAATTTTTTATTCAAAGATTGACTGTTAACACGGGAATAGGTTAACAAATCATCAATCAGTTGCTTCATATTGTGACTAGACGTGATAATAAAGTCAAAATACTCTTTAGCATCCCCTTCTAGTTGTTTATTCAATTTTCTTTTTAGGAGTTGGGCAAAGCTAATAATTGTGCGAATCGGTGTCTTTAAATCATGCGAAGCGATATATGCAAAGTTTTCTAATTGCATATTGCTTTCAATATATTTTTCTAGTTCTTTATTCTTAGCATTTAGGACTTTCAATTGTTCCTGAATTGTATTGTTTTGAACTTCTAGGCGTTGTTTTGCTAAAAATAGATTAGTTTGATTTCTAGAAATAGCGACACATCCTATTATGTCTCCATTATGATTTCGCATAGGGCTATATGTGGTTACAAAGAAACGATTATCCCCTTTATCCGAAAAGGTTCGTTCCTTAACTACAGTTTCTCCATTAACGACTTTTTTAAATACAGAAAAACGCTCGTCTAATTCATCTTGAGATAGATTACTTATTCCCTTTGTGACCTTTTGCCCAATTTCTAAATCAATACCAAATAGATTTTTAAACCCTATTTTAGCAGGCTTATTGTAAGCTACCACATTTAAATCTAGATCAAAAGCATATAAAACATGACCAATATTATCGAGTACATTTGTTAGGGTATTTTGGCTTTTATTTAAGGCTTTTTGATCGTTTGCGTGTTCAATTTCTTTGCTAGCTAAAGTAGCGTATAGTCCCATAACATCTTGTAGGACATCTATATTTTTGAGTGGTTTGGTGTCAATAAAAGCAAAATGCCCAATGATTTTACCATTTTCACTAAAAAGTGGATAGCCTAAGTAGCTTTTACCACACCATGCTTGAATCATGGAATTATTTGGGAATATCCTATCTAAATGATTAGTATAAACAACTTTTTCTTGGGTTTTATACACTTCTAGACAAGGAGTATTAGTTTTAAGATATTTTGATGGTTCCTCAATTTCATGATTAACTGCCATTGATAGTGTTGTGATGTGCGTATCTTTTTCAGATGCATATCCTATATATATATAAGGTAGATTAAAAGCTTCTGCGAATGCTAGTACAAGATTATCAAAATCATTTTTATGACTCCCTTTCGCTAATCTTTCATTGATTAATTGAATGGCTCGGCTTTTAATCTTTCTTTCTGTTATATCATGGAACGTAAAATTAATCATTTCCTCTTCATCATTAGAAAGGTAAATGGCCGTTACTTCTAGCCATAATTTTTGCCCTTTAAAAGTTGTGATTTCTGTTTCTCCATATATTGTATTTTGACCATTAAATAATCCGATTAAAATTTGTTTAAAAAAAAGGAAGCAAGATTCACCCAATATTTTTTTAAAATCTCTTATGTATTGAGCTTTATTTTCTGCTTCAATCATTTTAAGCATGGCATAATTTACATCGAAAACATTAGTCGTGTCAAACAACTCCTTTATAAAAGATGGATGTTCATTAAGATAAGTTTCAATATCAGAAACATCTGAATCTTTTAGCTTTTGTAGGGCTTCAGCAACATTTTTGATATCTACCTCTTGAATTGGTATAGGAGAATTGTCAAACAAGAATTTATACCGAAGTAAAGTATTCGTACTTATAGAAGTGTCTTGTTTTAGTGCGTGTAATTTTACTTTTGATATCCTCATTTACCGTAGTTTAGCCTCAATTTTTCAAATGAATATAGAATGGAAGTTTACAGAATTATATAGCCTATTAGTATGTATATCTAAAGACTAAAATATGTGAGATACATTCCTTTATTGAAAAACTATTGTGTATTATTCCCCTAGAGTATGTTTAAAAATTTAATAAATTGAAAATTAGGAGTTTATTGTTCTGCTGAAAAATCAAAGAAGGAGTTTGGCGGGTCAAACGACTGAGTTGATTTACAGGCAGGTTGATAAAATCGTAGTTTTCAAACAGTTAAAATTTAAACATACTCTTAGAATAGAAAGTAAAATTATCAAAGATTTAATGAGCTAAATAAAAAATGAGACCAACTACTTTACTGAAAAGGTAGCTGGTCTCAAATTCGATGTAAATTATATACTAATCAGTACTTTAATTAGCAATAATCAATTTCTTAATAGAAAAGCCCTCCGTGTTTTGTAACCGAATAAAATAAACACCATTAGGGAAATTAGAAATATCAAGCTGAATGGTATCATTGATAACATTTAAAGAACGAGTATGTAAAACTTGCCCTGTAATGCTAACTAATTCAAGCTGTCCTCTTCCATTTATTAAATCCTCATAAGAAACGTTAACTTGATTTGTTGCAGGATTCGGGAATACATTGAAACGACTTACAGGTTCAACTCTTGTAGTTGAAGTGACACAATCACCACCACTTACTTTTGTAAACTCGATAAAGTTATCAGAAACATCAACGCAATCAGCAGTTAAGTCACTGATGAAAGAACCTGTCATTAGTGTATTACCATAAGCTACACCATAAATTCTGTAAACGCCATCATCAAATCCTTCTAAGTTGAGTACTGGACCTGCTAATGGCCCTATTAGTAAAGAATCTAGAGTATCTGTGATAAAATAAACGTAATTATCACCAAACCCTGTTGTATTAAGGCTTAATGTGTCTGTTAAGTTATCATCTATACAGAATGTTAAACTATCAACATTTGTACTCAATATACCTCCTTCCTCAACTAATCTAGCTACTTCAATAAAGTTAGAAGAAATATCCTCGCATGGATCATCATTCAAAGTAGAAATATTATCACCTACAATTGGATCGGGTAACCCTCTATAAGACCAACCCCATACTCTACAAATACCGGCTGGTGCACCACTTAAATCAATCGTATCATTAGTTGACCAATCTAAGATGTTATTACTATCATCTGTGATAATATACCAATAGCTCAAATTATTGGCTGTCGTTGTATGACTTACCGTAAACGTTGCATTCGCACCGCCTTGACAAACGCCAAAAGAAGTTCCATTTGGACTGGATACCATACCACCGTCTGGATTCTCTCTAAATACCTCTATGAAGTTAGAAGAAATATCCTCACAAGGATCATCATTTAAACTAGAGATATTATTACCCAAGATCGGGTCTGATAATCCTCTATAGGACCAACCCCATATTCTACAGATACCTGTTGGTGCTCCGCTTAGGTCTATTGTATCATTAGTTGACCAACCCAAGATATTATCATTATCATCTGTGATGATATACCAATAACTCAAGTTCGTAGCTGTAGTTGTATGACTAACTGTAAAGGTTGCATTCATACTGCCTTGACATACACCAAAAGAACTTCCATTTAGACTTGATACCATTCCACCATCTGGATTTTCTCTGTGTACTTCGATGAAATTAGAAGAGATTTCTTCACAAGTATCGTCATTTAGGGTAGAAATATTGTCGCCTACAATTGGGTCTGGTAAACCTCTGTACGACCATCCCCATACTCTACAAGTACCTGCTGGTGCTCCACTTAAATCTATAGTATTCGATGTTGACCAATCTAAAATATTATCATTTGCATCTGTGATGATATACCAATAGCTTAAATTCGTAGCAGTCGTCGTATGACTAACTGTAAATGTTGCATTCGCACTTCCCTGGCAAACACCAAAAGAACTTCCGTTTGGACTGGATACCATTCCACCATCTGGATTCTCTCTAAAAACTTCAATGAAGTTAGAAGAAAGCTCCTCACAAGCATCGTCATTCAATGTAGAGATATTATCGCCCACAACTGGGTCTGGCAAACCTCTGTACGACCATCCCCATACTCTACATGTACCTGCTGGTGCACCACTTAAATCAATTATATTTGATGTTGACCAATCTAAAATATTATTGTTATCATCTGTAATAATATACCAATAACTCAAATTAGTAGCCGTAGTCGTATGACTAACGGTAAATGTTGCATTCGCACTACCTTGACATACGCCAAAAGAACTTCCATTTGGACTTGAAACTGTACCTCCATCTGGGTTCTCTCTATATACTGTGATAAAATTAGAAGAGATTTCCTCGCATGGATCGTCATTTAACGTGGATATGTTGTTACCTAAAACTGGATCGGGTAGTCCTCTATAAGACCATCCCCATATTCTACATGTACCTGTTGGTGCACCGCTTAAATCAACTGTTGAAGTGGTTGACCAACCTAAGATATTGTCATTATCATCTGTGATGATGTACCAATAACTCAAGTTTTGTGCAGTAGTCGTATGACTTACGGTAAAACTTGCATTCGCACTCCCTTGACACACACCAAAAGCAGTTCCATTTGGACTTGATACTGTTCCACCATCTGGGTTCTCTCTAAACACTTCTATGAAATTAGAAGAAATCTCCTCGCAAGCATCATCATTCAATGTAGAAATATTGTCGCCTACAATTGGGTCTGGTAAACCTCTGTACGACCATCCCC
>CAYLSF010000056.1:0-14832 GCA_964385675.1 uncultured Saprospiraceae bacterium | reverse complement strand
AATTGCTTTTGCAGTATCATCTAATTTATCAAATACACCTATTAACGGCGTAGTGAAAATCTTAGCGACTATCAATGCAATAAATAACATTGGTATAAATATTACAAATGGAAACCAAATAGAACCATCCCCAAAGTAGTGATTTGTCAATACAGACATTAACCACAAACTCAAAACGATAAAGGACATTAAGACCATAAAGGGCACTTTGCCAAAGTTGAAAAACTTCAACATTGCTATCATAAAGCCACCACCACTTCCGCCTGCATCGACATCGGAATCTACATCAGCGTCAATATCCGCATCGACATCAACATCTACGTCTAAATCCACGTTAACATCTATATCAATATCAGCGTCAATATCGACATCCATATCAAATGCCCCTAAATCTAACGCTCCCAAAATAACCATACCCCAATACAATAAGACTACACACAATAAAACAGTATAGACTATATTTTCAGGTAATAATGCAGCATTTAATAATTCGACCATGTGCAATAAATTTTGATTTCGAGATTTAAAGTCACGCTACGAACACCAAATAAAATTATATTGAAATTGTAAATGATTTGAAATGTGTAATATTATTTGGTTAGTACAAGAATGACCATTTTTTATTTTAAAATCCACAAAGCTCGGCTAATGTCTATTTTTTTTCGATAAACGTTAAGGAGTTCTTAAATTTGGTTGAGTGACGCAGAGTTTAGACGGAGAATACACAGAGTTTAAACAGAGCGATTTTATAACTCTGTCTAAACTCTGTTTTCTCTTTGTTTAAACTCTGCGTAACTTTTAAATTGACTTCGTTTTACTTACGAGCCACCCAATTTCCTCCTTCGTCAATCGTGGAGATAACCTATCAAAAACTTCTTGGTGATAGTTGTTTAACCAATCAATTTCAAAAGACGTCAACATAGATTTATCAATTAATGTCAAATCCATAGGTGCGAGGGTAACGGTTTCGGATTTTAGAAAATGACCATTAGCATTGTTTTGACTTTCTACGGTGATAATCAAATTTTCGGTACGCATACCAAATTCACCTGTTTTGTAGAAGCCTGGCTCGTTGGAAGTGAGCATTCCTACTTTTAAAGGCATGGTTTGCGTAGCACTTGAGATACTTTGTGGGCCTTCGTGTACATTTAGGAAAAAACCAACCCCATGACCTGTACCGTGTCCATAGTCTAATCCATATTTCCAAAGTTGAGATTTGGATAAACTGTGAAGTTCGTAGCCTCTAGTGCCTTTTGGAAATTCGGCGGTTGCTACAGCGATATGTGCTTTTAGGATTGCAGTAAAAGCAATTTGTTGTTCTCTTGTCGGTATGCCTAAGGCGATGGTTCTAGTGATGTCGGTGGTGCCATCTAAATATTGACCACCGGAATCTATAAGATAAATGCCTTCTTTTTTTAATGGAACATCAGTTTCTGGTGTGACTCTGTAATGCACGATAGCCCCATTTCCTTTGTAGCCTGAAATAGCGGCAAAACTATTACCTACAAAATCAGCTTGCTCGGCACGGAAAGTTGCTAATTTATCGGAAGCGGAGAGTTCTGTGATTTCTATTTTACCCACATTATCTTCCAACCATTTTAGAAAACGGACAATCGCTACACCGTCTTTTTCCATCACCTTGCGGATATGTCCAATTTCAGTTTCGTTTTTAATGGTTTTGAGTTGAGTTGGAATAGACATACCTTTTACTTGTTGGCAATCATTCGGAATACATTTTTGTATCCAAAAACTAGTTTGTCTATTGGAAATTAAAATAGAAGATTTGCTATCAATACTTTTAATATGGTGCGTAACAGCGTCATAATCATATAATTCCACACCATCTTTTTCCAATGCTGCTTTTACATCGGCAGGTACTTTTTTTGCATTGATAAAAAGCTGCGCAGCCTTTTCTGTGATTAAGGCATAAGCAATTGCTACAGGATTGCATTCTACATCTTTTCCTCTAATATTGAATGTCCAAGCAATATCATCTAAAGCGGTCAGTAAGTGAGATTGAACACCTTTAGTTTTCATACTCGCTCTGATGGCAGCAATTTTATCCGTTCTAGATTGCCCTGCGTATTGTATATCATGAATAAAAATCGGCTCTAATGGTAAAGCCGGTCTATCTTCCCATATAGCTTTTATCAAATCTCCGACACTCACAATTTCGATTCCCTTTGGCGTAAAGGAATCTTTCATATAGTCAATTTGCCCTAAGGAAAATAACTTTCCATCAATGCCGACCTCATCTCCTTTTTTTAAATTATCGGCTAACCAATCAATATGTTCAGGACGACGTTGTTGTCCCAATTTCATGAGTTGAATACCGGTGCCAGCGAGTTGTTGTTCGGCTTGTATAAAATACCTTGAATCTGTCCAAAGTCCTGCAAAATTAGCCGTTAAGACAACCGTTCCTGCGGAACCTGTAAACCCCGATATCCAAGTCATAGCTTGCCAATGTTCTGCAATGTATTCGCTTTGATGTGGGTCAGTGTTTGGTATAATGATGGCTTCCAGATTATACGTTGCCATCAGCGTGCGTAGTTGCGTTAGTTTATTACTCATTCTTTAGACAGGATTTATAGGATTTTTAAAAATTTCTTTGTTCATCTTTTGTAAATAAATTGAAAATTAGACAAGATTACAAAGAACATCCTGTTTATCTTGTAAATCCTGTCTTGAAGCCCCTAATTTACAATAAAATTGAATAAGCCCATTGATAATACTTTCTAATTTGTAAATTGTTACCTCTTGTTAAATTTTTCACATCTAAAAACCATCATAAACCAATTTTATGAAAAGAAGCAATTTAATACTATTGTTACTATTAGGCTTATTGGCAAGCTGTAACACGTCGAACTCAGTTTCTGAGACTGAAGATAATGATCTGAAATTATCCAAATTGAATAATGCTGAAAAGCCAATGAATGTCATTTTTATTTTAAGTGATGATCACCGGTATGACTTTATGGGATTTACGGGTAAAGTGCCGTGGCTAGAAACCCCAAATATGGATAGAATGGCAAAAGAAGGGGCACATTTTGAAAATGCTTTTGTGACGACTGCGTTGTGTTCTCCGAGTCGGGCGTCTATTTTGACAGGGTTGTTTTCTCATTCTCATACAATTATAGATAATCAAGCACCCGATCCTGGAAATTTGACTTACTTTCCTCAGTACCTTCAAGCAGCAGGGTATCAAACAGGATTTTTTGGAAAATGGCACATGGGAGATGCAAATGATGAACCTCGACCAGGCTTTGATCATTGGGAAAGTTTTAAAGGGCAAGGCGTTTATTATAATCCAACGATTAACATTAATGGGGAACGAAAAACCTTTGATGATTCTACTTATATCAGTGAATTTTTAACGGATCATACGATTGATTGGCTAAAACAACGTGATACCGAAAAACCATTTTTTGCCTACTTATCACATAAAGCAGTCCATGCTTTATTTAAGCCGAATCGTCCACATAAAGGAAAATATAAGGATAAGGAATTGGTGTATCCGCCTTCTTATGATATGACGAAAGATGATACCTATAAAAAACACGGTATTCCAGAATGGGTCAAACAACAACGGTATAGCTGGCATGGGGTAGATTATATGTATCATGGTGAGCATACTTTTGATACATTTTTTAAGGCATATTGTGAAACGTTAGAATCTGTGGATGAAAGTATTGGACAGGTATTGAATTATTTAGAAGCGGAGGGTTTAGCTGAAAATACTTTAGTTATTTATATGGGCGATAATGGTTTTTCCTTTGGAGAGCATGGTTTGATTGATAAACGTCATGCGTATGAGGAATCTATGAAAGTGCCTTTTTTAGTTTGGAGTCCTTCCATGCTAAAGGAACGAAAAACGGTTAAAGCGATGGTACAAAATATAGATGTCGCACCTACAATTTTAGAATTAGCGGGTCTGCAATCTCCCGAGCATTTTGATGGTCGTTCTATTAAACCTTTGATTATTGGAGATAAGCCCGATGATTGGCGAGATAGAATATTTTATGAATACTATTGGGAATATTCGTTTCCTCAAACGCCTACGGTTCATGCGGTTCGCACGGATAAGTATAAATATATTCGTTATCACGGCGTATGGGATACCAATGAATTGTACGATTTGGAAAATGATCCGTATGAAATGAATAATTTGATTGCGGCAGAAGAACATCAAGATAGGATACAACAAATGCGTTCGGATATTGATACTTGGCTAGAGGAGACGGGGGGAATGGTGATTCCTTTGAAACGTTTATTACACAAAAAATGGGATTATCGGAATAAGGGGCAGTATTGATGTTTAGAAAAACTAAAGCGAGTAATCTTAGCCACAGATTAGCACAGATTGAAAGGATTGATATTTAAATTATTTGAGTAATCTGTGTAAATCTGTAGCTTATCATTTTTTCATATTCTAAAACCTTTCTGTAACTTTGTGGTTTAAAATTTGAACCATTTTGTTTGAAAAAAATTCAACAAGAATTAAAATCTGTATGAGCCAAATTGAAAAGGAAGTTGTATCCAATGATATTATCAATGTAGTCGGGGCGAGAGTGCATAACCTAAAAGATATTGATGTACAAATTCCTCGAAATCAATTGGTCGTGATTACTGGGATTAGTGGGAGTGGGAAGTCTTCTTTGGCTTTTGATACGATTTATGCGGAAGGGCAACGTCGCTATATGGAAACTTTTTCGGCGTATGCTCGGCAGTTTATTGGGGAGATGGAACGTCCTGATGTTGAGCAAATTACAGGGTTAAGTCCTGTAATTTCGATTGAGCAAAAAACAACGGGTCGAAATCCTCGCTCAACGGTTGGAACGGTTACAGAGATTTATGATTTTTTGAGGTTATTGTATGCTAGGGTAGGAGAGGCGTATTCTTATGTAACGGGTAAGAAGATGGTGAAATATACCGAAGAGCAAATGCTCAATCAGATTTTGGAGAAATTGGAGGGCAAGAAGGTGATGATTTTAGCACCGTTGATTCGGGCAAGAAAGGGGCATTATAGAGAGCTATTTGAGCAGATGCGAAAACAAGGTTTTGCAAAAGTGAGGGTAGATGGCGAGGTGATGGATATTACGCCAAAAATGCAAGTGGATAGATATAAGACGCATGATATAGAAGTAGTGGTGGATCGAATAAAAGTACAAACGGCAAAGCGAGATAGATTATTAAGTTCTGTTCGGACGGCTTCAAAGATGGGGAAGGGCTTTATCATGTTAATGGATTACGAGACGGAGGAAGTTTTTGCATACAGTAAATACTTGATGTGTCCTGAGTCAGGGATTTCTTACGAAGAACCTTCGCCGAATGCTTTTTCATTTAATTCGCCTTATGGAATGTGTCCGCATTGTAAGGGACTAGGGACAGTGAATACGGTGGATATGAAAAAAGTGATTCCCGATGATACGAAAAGTATTAATCAAGTGGGAATTGCACCGTTTGGTGAAGTGCGTAAAAATATGACCTTCAAGCAATTAAGAGCGATTGCTAAAAAATATAAGTTCTCTTTTGCTACGCCCGTTAAAGATATTCCTGAAAAGGCATTGAATGTCATTTTGCATGGTGGAGATGATACTTTTGAAGTAAAAATGAATTATAGTGGTAGTGATTATAGCTATCAATTGTCCAATGATGGAATCGTTAATTTATTGAATCGCTGGTATGATAATTCTTCTTCAGATAAAATTCGGAAGTGGGCAGAAGGATTTATGACCGTTAAGCCTTGTCCTAAATGTGAAGGACAACGATTGAAAAAAGAGTCTCGTCATTTTAAGTTAGATGAAAAAAATATTGCCGATTTATCCATTATGGATTTGGTAACGTTACAAAATTGGGTAGAAAATTTACCTTCTAAACTTTCAGAACGGCAACAAACAATTGGACGGGATATTATCAAGGAATTGAAATTAAGAGTTGGATTTTTGTTGCATGTTGGACTGGATTATTTATCCTTAAATCGTCCTGCTCGAACGCTATCGGGTGGAGAAGCACAACGGATCCGACTGGCAACGCAGATTGGTTCACAACTGACAGGAATTACTTATATTTTGGATGAACCAAGTATTGGTTTGCATCAACGAGATAATGAAAAATTGATAGAAGCCCTTCGGGAATTAACCGACATTGGAAATACAGTCTTGGTGGTAGAACATGATAGGGATATTATGTTAGCGTCAGATTATTTAATTGATTTGGGCCCTGGTGCGGGTAAGCATGGTGGAGAATTAGTGGGGGCTGGCAAACCCAAAACATTTTTAACGAAAGATACGATTACGTCCAATTATCTAAGTTTAAAATCAAAGATAGAAGTTCCGAAAAAGCGTCGGGAGGGTAGTGGAAAATCCATTGTTTTAAAAGGAGCGACAGGGAATAATTTAAAAAATGTTACACTTGAAATTCCTTTGGGAAAGTTGGTTTGTGTAACAGGCGTATCGGGAAGTGGTAAATCAACGCTAATTAACGAAACGTTATATCCGATTTTGCGACAACATTTTTATAAAAGTAAAAAAGACCCCTTAGCGTATAAAAGCATTGAAGGCATTGACCATATTGATAAAGTGATAGAAATAGATCAATCGCCTATTGGACGTACGCCTCGCTCAAATCCAGCGACTTATACGGGCTTATTTTCACCGATTCGGAATTTGTTTGCTAATTTACCTGAAGCAAAAGTAAGAGGGTACAAGCCAGGACGTTTTTCTTTCAACGTAAAAGGTGGACGTTGTGAAGTCTGTAAAGGTGGTGGAAAGCGATTGATTGAGATGAATTTCTTACCCGATGTCTATGTAGATTGTGAGACTTGCATGGGCAGACGGTACAATCGGGAAACCTTAGAAATTTTATTCAAAGGAAAATCCATTTCTGATGTGCTAAATATGACGGTAAATGAGGCGACTGATTTCTTTGAAAGTATTCCTAAAATTTATAGAAAGGTTAAAACGCTTAAAGAAGTTGGCTTAGGGTATATTACTTTGGGACAGTCTGCGGTTACGCTATCTGGAGGAGAAGCTCAACGGGTTAAATTAGCCGAAGAACTCTCTAAAAGAGATACAGGTAAAACCCTCTATATCTTGGATGAACCTACTACAGGATTACATTTTAAGGATATTAATATTTTGCTAAAAGTCATTAATCGCCTAGTCGATAAGGGCAATACGATGGTGATTATTGAGCATAATATGGATGTGATAAAAGTGGCGGATCATATTATAGATATTGGGCCAGAAGGCGGATTTAGAGGAGGAACGGTAGTGTGTACGGGTACGCCTGAGAAAGTAGCGAAAAATAAGAAAAGTCATACGGGGCGATTTTTGAAGGAGGAGTTGTGAATTCTTAACACATAGGCACATAGAACATAATATAATAGTAATATGAATCTTCTATGTGTCTTATGTGCCTATGTGTTAAAAATCAATTCAAACTCCGTAACAACTGCCCGTAACGTTTCTGTCCCAAATCTTTTGCAAATCCATTGGTATCATTAAAGACCTCAGAACCATTGATAAAGACATGATTGACCACACCATCGGAACGCTTCACATAACGGAACGCCCCTTTTAAACTTGGATGATAATCTTCAATCGGTTCTTCTGTTAAACCATCATTGAGTTGAGTTGGATCAATAATACAACAATCGGCTCTACGTCCTACTTCGATAGAACCTGCATCTAAACCGAGCCAGTCGGCAGGCATTTTGGTTAGGCGATAAATCGCTTTTTCGATAGGTAAAATATCAGGATATTCTAAAGATTGACGCAAGACTTGTAAGGAACCATCATGGAATGCCATATTAACATTATGTGCACCAGAATCATTGAAACCAGGGAGGGTTGCCTTATGTGCTAATAGCTGTACTCTAACTTTATCTCGATGATTGGCAGCCGTACATTTCCAAACTAAATCGGTATCGTATTTTATAATTAAATCCATGAAGTATTCTAATCCATCTACTTGTTTTTCAGTCGCTAAGGTGTCGAATGTTTTACCAACTAAGGAAGCATCGGGGGCTTTGGCGACAGTCATCTCTTTTAAAAGTCTAGGAAAAACAGAGGTGGTTTTATGATTCCAATCTTTTTTAAACCATTTTCTAAAAGTAGGGTCTTCAAATGCCGCTTTACGTTCTGCTTTGGTCGCTCCAATCACTTTTACCATAGAAGGGAACTCCTCGAATAAGGGCGTAATTGGACCTTCGCCATAATTCAAAAAGGGCATGGCTAAGGCTTGAAAACGCATATCTGCATTGAATATTTTTTTACCAATAGTCGCTAAAGCAGTAACGAATTTATGTATCTGCTCATTGGATTTTAAATCCATGGCTGCGACAATCGTCGTTTTTAAAGGTTTTCTAAACCATCCGCTACTCATATTTAATAAGTGAATGCCCGACATTTTATTTAAAGCATTGGGTGTAGCTTGTAACACTCGATTGTAACGACGTAAAATATTAGCTAATTTGCGATATTCACCTGTAGAAGCTTGCTGCGAAGGAACAGACGTACCCTTAAAAGCTTCTGTGAATACCCCGCCCCAACGATGAAAGGGTAACATATCAATAGACATTCCCAAATACCCCGCTTCCATCGCTTCTTCGAGGTAGTTGTTCATTTTAGTTTGCTCTGCTTTCGAGGCTTTTGAGACTTTAAAACTTCGCTCTACGCCCATAGCCGCAATTCTAATATTGGAGTGTCCAACAAAACTTGCCACATTTGGTCCAATGGCTAAACTCTCTAAATGCTCATAATATTCCGCTAGGTTATTCCAAGTGATTTTATCTTTAATCCACTCCGTCAACACCTGAGCAGGCATGTTTTCTACTCGACAGAATAAATCAACAATATCTTCATCCTTTCCTAAAGCAGCCGAAATAGAGCAGTTTCCCATTACTACCGTTGTCGTTCCATGCCGTACCGATTCTTCTAACCCGGGCATCACTTCAATCTCCGCATCATAATGTGTATGAATATCTATAAAACCAGGGGTTACCCATTTTCCTGTGGCATCTATCTCTTTAGCCCCTTCTATACTCGGTGCTTTGCCATGAATCGCAGCTATTTTACCATTTTCGATAATCACATCTGCTTTTCTACCTTTCGCTCCTGTACCGTCAAAGTACAAGCCATTTCTAATTATTGTGGGCATGATAATGATTGTGTTTGCTTCGCTTGATTGTGTTGCTCCTCCGTCGCAATTGTATCGCTTCGCTGATTGTTGAAAATATACAATCTACAATCAGCGAAGCGGCACAATTAGCCGAAGGCGACACAATCAAGCAATCATGTTATTTACTAATTCTACCATTGCTTTTGCAGATTCCCCAAATCGACTCATGCGTATATCTTTGGTGTCACCATCTACATATCTTTTATAGAGTTGTTGAGCAATGACCGCTCCTTTCCAATAAGCAAATACTTCGTACCAAAGTAATCGACTTACATCTAAATTGGTATACTCCTGATATTTTTCAACTAAGAATGATTTGGGGGGAAAATCACCCTCTAAAGTGACAGGTAGGTTGGGATATTTACTCCTATCAAAACGAGGTTCTGGCCAATAGCTTAGGGTAGAACCTAAATCAATTAATGGATCGCCTAGTGTACACATATCCCAATCAAAAATTGCGGTAACTTTATCTGGATTATCTGGTTGAAATTGGCAGTTATCGGGTTTGATGTCATTATGAATGATAGAGACTCTTTGTGTAGTAGGTACATCTTGCTGCAACCAATTGAGAATATCATCCATTTCGGTTGAATTATCCGTTTTGGATAGGTGCCAACGTTTTGCCCAACCTTTTAACTGTCGCTCTAAAAATCCTTCGGGACGACCTAATCGACTTAAATCAGCTGCTTCATAATCTACCAAGTGTAACGTTGCCATGGCTTTAATCATCGCATCCGTAATTCGGCGTTCTGGGCTGTTAAAGGTTTTAAAGCAATCAATCATTTTAGTCCGAACAACCACACCTGTTTTTCGCTCTAAAACGACGAATGGTGCACCTATAATTGCTGTATCATCACAAAAATAATAAGCCCTAGGAGCTGGTGAGAAATGCTTGTAGAGTTTTGATAATACTCGATATTCTCGCTTCATATCATGAGCGCCTGGTGCTATTTTACCAAAAGGTGGACGACGTAAAACGAATTCTTGATTACCAAACGTAAGTAGATAGGTCAAATTGGCATGACCACCATGAAATTGAGAGACTGCCATTTTACCATTTAAATCTGGCAACTGTTCTTTAAGATGAGCTTCTAGTTTTACCCAATCTAATGCTTCGCCTTTTCTTACTGACTTTGGTGTATCCACGGTTTATTTGGTTTTATCATAGAAATCAGAGGTCAGATCGCTTCGCTGACAGAAGTCAGAAAAGATATGAAATTACTTCTATTCGTTGTTCAATTAAAAATACTACCTTTTTGAGTTAAGTACAAGAAATTGATTAAAACCTAGTGTTTTATTAAACCACTTCTAGTTCATCAATTTATCGGTAGGGAGTGATTTAACGAAACGCGGATTTGAGCAGATATGAATTTCCTTCACAAAATAATAATAAGTCGTTAACAAGCAGATAACAACTTTGTGGCTAAGAATTATATACTTTTCAATTGTTCTTGTATTTGTGTTAAGATTCTCTTAAAATAACTTACTATTTACAAATTCGCTAGATACAACAACAAGCTTATTTATAAACTCAACACACATTATTGGTTGTCAGTTATCTGTTATCTGTAAATGATATTTAAAAAACGGGCAACGAACAACAGACAACCTACTATCAAGCCTATGAAAAACCTAGTGATCTGTTTATGTATGGTCTTTGGTGTGACCATGACATCAGCACAAAACGAAGTAAATCCAATTGCACCAACAGAGAAAAAAACGTACACTACAACCAAAAATGAAATCGTTCCACCACTCATTGACGGCGTTATTAATGATGATGCTTGGGGGCAAGTGCCTTGGGGCGGAAATGACTTTAAACAATGGCAACCAGATAATGGAAAAGAACCGACTGCACAGACTGAATTTAAGATATTGTATGACGACAAGAATTTATATTTAGCGTTTCGTTGTCATGACGATGAGCCAGATAAAATCGTACGACGGATGTCCCGTCGAGATGGATTTGAAGGGGATTGGGTGGAAATTAATATTGATAGTTATTTTGATAAAAGAACGGCATTTTCATTTACGGCATCTGTTTCAGGAGTTAAGGGGGATGAAATGATTTCTAACGATGGAAATAACTGGGAATCGAATTGGGATCCGATTTGGTATTTGGCTACTAATATTGATGAAAAAGGTTGGACAGCAGAAGCTCGAATTCCTTTGAGTCAACTCCGATTTAGTGATAAAGAGGAACAAGTCTGGGGGATTCAAGTACAACGTAGAAATTTTAGAGTGGAAGAGCGTTCGTTATGGTCGCTTAAGCCTTTAAATGCTGCGGGATGGGTTAGTTTTTTTGGAGAATTGCATGGTATTAGAGGCGTGAAACCGCAAAAGCAATTAGAAATTATGCCTTATACAGTAGCTCAACTGGAAAGGACAGAAGAGATACCCGAAAATCCATTTCAAACAGGAAGCGATACTCGATTTTCGGCGGGTGTAGATGGAAAAGTAGGTATTACCAATGATTTTACGTTAGATTTTACGATTAATCCAGATTTTGGTCAAGTAGAAGCCGATCCTTCTAATTTAGTGTTGGATGGTTTTGAGGTGTTCTTTAATGAGCAACGCCCATTTTTTATAGAGAATAAAAATATTTTTGACTATCGGATAAGTCGAAGTGAAGCAGGAGGGCCGTTTTGGAGCGATAATTTATTTTATTCTCGTCGTATAGGTGGTTCTCCACATCATTATCCAAGTTTGAATTCTGGAGAATTTGTGGATCAGCCTGTGAACACCACGATTTTAGGGGCTGCTAAATTTAGTGGGAAAACGAAAAAAGGGCTATCTGTTGGAATCTTGGAAAGTATTACGGCAAAGGAAATGGCGGAAATTGATCATAATGGTGATAGGCGAGAGGAAGTCGTAGAGCCATTGACCAATTATTTTGTAGGACGTCTACAACAAGATTATGATGGTGGAAATACGGTAATTGGTGGAATTTTAACGGCTACTAATAGAGATATAGATACAGATGCCTTGAATTATTTACACCGTTCTGCTTATACAGGTGGAGTTGATTTTCTACATCGTTGGAAAGATAGATTATGGTATGTACAAGCAAATTTAGTCGGAAGTCAAGTCAATGGAACACAAGAAGCGATTACCAATACACAAGAGTCTTTTGCCCACTTTTTTCAGCGTCCTGATGCGGATCATTTAGAAGTGGATACCAGTTTAACTTCTTTAAGTGGACATGGTGGTACATTTAAAATTGGTCGAATTTCAGACTTTAGTTTTGAAGGAGGCGTAACTTGGCGTTCACCAGAATTGGAATTGAATGATGTTGGGTTTATGCGTACTGCTGACCAAATTTATGAATTCTTTTGGGCAGGGTATCGCTTTAACAAACCATTTTCTATTTTCCGTTCTTTGCGTTTTAATGTGAATCAGTGGTCAAGTTGGGATTTTGGAGGTGTTAATACTTATAGAGCTTACAACACCAATTTTCACATGCAATACACTAATTTTTATGGTATGGGTATGGGTTTCAATTATGAAGAATTTTCCGTTTCCAATAATGCCTTACGTGGAGGACCTGCTTTGTTGATGCCTGGTGGATTTGGAATGTGGGGATATGCGTATTCTGATTCAAGGAAGAAGTTCACTGTTAATTATAATTATAATGGATTTTGGGGCGAAGGAGGAAGTTTTCAAGGTCATTCTGTTTGGTTACGGTATCAGCCCTTACGTACGTTAAATGTCGCCATTGCACCATCTTACAATAAGCGAGATTTTCAATTGCAATATGTTCAAAATGTAACCAATAACTTGGATGGAAATACTCGATATATTAATGGAACGGTAAATCAAGAAACCTTTTCAGCGTCTATTCGGATTAATTATACCATCAATCCAGATTTATCTATTCAATATTATGGATCTCCTTTTATTTCAAAAGGAACATACAATGCCTTTAAATATATAAATCAACCAAAAGCGGATGAGTTTACAGATAGATTTATAACGTATTCAGATAATCAAATTACTTTAGATGAGGCGGAAGGGGTGTATCGAATAGATGAAAATTTGGATGGCGTAGAAGATTATAATTTTTACGAACCTGATTTTAATTTTATTCAATTCCGCTCTAATTTAGTAGCCCGTTGGGAGTATATTCCAGGTTCTACGTTATTTTTAGTTTGGTCGCAAGGCTTAACAAGTTCAGGTGATCCTAATGATCCGATTTTACCAAGTCTAACAGAAAATGTATTCAGCGAAACAGCCGATAATATTTTCTTAGTGAAATTTACTTATCGATTTGTTCGGTAGAATTTTGCCCCCTAACCCCCTAAAAGGGGGAATTAACACACATTTCCCCCTTTTAGGGGGTTAGGGGGTAAATTATCAATCCAATTTATCAAAAATATATCCTCCTTTTTCTGCTCCCCAAACTTGCTCGTCATCATTATTAAATCCTCTATCCCAACTAACTATTTTATTTTTAAACACTTCCACTTGAGAAGTAGCGTAACTTGCTCCTCGTAAAGAACTTTTACAAGAACCAATTTTGGTGTCTCCTTTAAAATATTTTCGAGCCATCCGCTTCATATACACCGCACAATCATCTCGTAATGTTAAACTATCTGGTGTGATGGTGTTAAATGCTTCTGGTGTTGACCATTTTCCTACAAAGCGTTTAGGATTTGGTAAAGTATAAACAATACTTTTAAATACATTTTCTCCCGCTTGTTCTAATTTATACACCCGTTGTCGATAAGGTCGATTTTGAGCAGTAGCTACCGCCTGTTCTACATAAAGCCAATGTTCTTCTTTTTTATCCTCCCAAATCGGATACATCTTTAAGGTAATATTATAGTAGGTAGAATCTTTTTTGGCTTGCTTTTCACTAGAAAAAGAACCTGTCATGAGTTCTTTTAACATATCAATCCCTCCTTTTGCACTTCCTTTTTTAGTAGGAATACACTGAGAAAAACCGATTAGGACTAATACCGCTAATAATATATAATGCTTTATCATTCTTAATTTTTAGTTTTTAATGATGTTTAACTTATCTGCCGATAGGCAGGTTCTCATCTTGATAGTTATCGGGCATCAAGTGGTTTTGAGGCTGTGGAAATTATATCTTCCTCATATTGTATTTTTAAATTATTGATAACGCCCCCCATAATTTGATAAGTAATAGGAGGAGCTGTTTTCGTTTTTTGAGAGACTAAAGCTCCTGAAAACTGACCCGAAATAATCCCCTGTTCTTTATCATAAGCGGTAATCTCGACTACACATTCAGGTGTTTCACTAAAACTCGTATGTGTTTTTAAATGCCAAGCTACTTTATAATCTCCTCCATACATCTTATATTTTCCCACACCTTTAAAGCCTCTGACGTATAAAGTGAACAATTGAAATTCATTTTCATTATTTGGGTTATTAATACGACCGACAATCTGTAAATCTGTAATTTTTTCGCCTTCAATGACGGCTACTCTCATTTCATTAGGCACCCACGGTTCTTCCCCATTTAAAATAAAAGAGAACGCAAATTCATTAAGACCGTAATTTTTGGCGACTTCCCTAACTTTTTCATCATAATGCTCATAAGATGTAGAAACACTAGGTGCTTCCTGCGTACAACTTATCACTAAAGCAATAAAAAATAATAAGTACAATTTATTCATAATGTTAGTT
>CAYLSF010000055.1:0-14858 GCA_964385675.1 uncultured Saprospiraceae bacterium | reverse complement strand
ATGCAAATTTAGGGGCATATCTTTCTACGTTTGCACCTTGTGTACCGACTTGGCTACATGGAACATTATTACAAGGACTTTATACCACGCCGTTAATTCATGTACACGTAGATGGTGTATTTACACATACAACAGCAGTAGATGCGTATAGAGGAGCAGGTCGTCCAGAAGCTACCTATTTATTGGAGCGTTTGATGGATACCGCAGCCCTAGAAATGGGTATGGATCCAACGGAATTGCGATTGAAAAACTTCATCCCTCCATTTGACGGGGTAGAACAAGAAGGCTATCAAACACAGGTTGCTTTACAATACGATAGTGGGGATTATCATGCCGTACTACACCGAGCATTGGAAATGGTTGGATACGAGGATTTCAGAAAGGAACAAGCTGAAGCTCGTAAAAATGGTAAAATATTAGGTATTGGATTTTCAACGTACATTGAGGCGTGTGGTATTGCACCTTCAGCAGTAGTAGGGGCATTGGGCGCAAGGGCAGGATTGTATGAATCGGCTCAAGTACGGGTACAGCCTACGGGTAAGGTGAGTGTTTACACAGGGGCACATTCTCATGGTCAAGGGCACGAAACAACCTTTGCACAGGTGGTTGCTGATAAATTTGGGATTCCATTAGAAGATGTGGAAATTGTACATGGAGACTCAGAAGCCGTAGCGTTTGGTATGGGTACGTATGGTTCTCGTAGTTTAGCAGTTGGAGGTAGTGCGATTGTAAAAAGCGTAGAGAAAGTATTAGAAAAAGGAGCTAAAATTGCCGCTCATAAATTGGAATGCTCTGTAGAAGATTTAGACTATGCAGAAGGAAAATGGACGGTAAAAGGCTCGGATAAATCTATTGCATTTGGAGATGTATCCTTAACGGCTTATGTACCACACGATTATCCTGAAGGTTTAGAGCCAGGTATGGATTTCTCTAGTTTTTATGATCCGGCCAACTTTACCTATCCTTTTGGGGCACATATCGCTGTGGTAGAAATTGATAAAGAAACAGGGAAAGTAACCTTACAACGTTTTGTAGCTGTGGATGATGTCGGTAATGTCATCAATCCAATGATTGTAGATGGTCAAATTCATGGTGGGGTTGCACAAGGAGTTGGTCAAGCTTTATTTGAAGGTACGATTTATGATGAATCCGGTCAATTGATGAATGGTTCATATATGGATTATTGTATGCCCCGTGCGGATGATTTACCAAACTTTGAAGTCGATAGAACCGTTACGCCTTGTCCTCATAATCCGCTAGGCGTAAAAGGTGCAGGAGAGGCTGGTTGTATTGGTTCAACACCAGCAGTAGTAAATGCCGTGATGGATGCACTATCACCTTATGGTATTCATGATGTAGAAATGCCAATTACATCTCAAAAGGTTTGGAATATTATTAACGGTTAACGAAATGGCGAAGTGTTGATGAATTCACGCTTTTTTATGCTTAAAAATTAGACTTCTATCTTTTGACTTTTCATAGTGATAGTGGTTTGACTTCTAAAAAAGAAAATTATGGTTCCATATAAAGTAGCCTATCATCGCCCTAACACGGTGGCAGAGGCAATTAATTTATTGAATAAATATGAGGACGAGTGTAAGATTCTAGCAGGAGGACATAGTTTGATTCCTGTCATGAAATTACGACTGTCTGAGCCTGAAAATCTAATTGATATAACAGGCATTGAAGCCCTAAAGGGGATCAGAGATAATGAAAAATCTATTACGATAGGGGCTTGTGCAACGCATGGAGAAATTGCCAATAATGCTGCACTGCAAGAACACGCACCGATGATTGCACAAGCGGCTCAAATGATTGGTGATGTACAAGTGCGTAATTTTGGTACGATCGGTGGAAGTATAGCACATGCGGATCCCGCAGCAGATTGGCCTGCTGTCTTATTAGCCGCAGATGCAAACGTCATTATTCAAGGGGAAAATGGTAAACGAACCGTTGATATTGATCAGTTTTTCAAAGGCTTATTTATGACAGCTTTAGAGGAAAATGAAATGATTGTTTCGATTAGCATCCCCAAAACGGCATTTAATAAGCATTCTACCTATCAAAAATTTGTTCAACCTGCTTCACGATTTGCTCTAGTGGGTTGTGCCGCAGCTATAGAAATGTATGGTGGAGTAGTCGCTAATGCTCGTGTTGCATTTAGCGGTGTGAGTAGTACACCGTTTAGAGATACAGCAATTGAAAAGGCATTAAAAGGAAAGGCTTTGGATGACGCTAGTATTCCAGATGCAACGGCTGACGTCGCTTCAGGGGTTTCTATCATGCAAGACCATTATGCCAATCAAAAGTATCGTAAACATTTAGCAGGAGTTTATGCTCGTCGAGCTTTGTCAGCATTGTCTTAACAGACTGCCGATTATTATCGGTCTTGCTTGACTTCATTTAACAGCAAACGGTGGACAGTTTATAAGCTGTTCACCGTTTATTATTTTTGTTGAGGGACTTCGCAAAAAATAATACATGCACTTTACTATGAATTTTTCCTTATACTTCGTTTAATTTTTTTAGAATAACCCGCTATTCGTCAAAAAATTAATCTTGTCTAAGAAAAAATTCCTAACGTAAAATTGCATACCTTATTTTTTCTTCATCCCTAAAAATAGGCAATGAAAAATTTAGAACAACTTAACCAACAACTTACTCAAGAAGGCTATATTGCAGATACTTCAATTTTAATGTCCCTGTTTTTGTGTCAACAATTACAGCGTCCGCTGTTGGTAGAAGGGCCTCCTGGGGTGGGAAAAACAGAAATAGCAAAGGTCTTAGCTCAAATTCATCAAACAGAATTGATACGACTACAATGCTATGAGGGGTTGAGTGCAGAACAAGCCTTGTATGAATGGAACTATCAGCGGCAATTGTTGACTTTAAAAATGATGGAAACAGAGCAACAGTCCATTCAAGAAAAAGAAGCATTCATTTTTAGCGATGACTTTTTATTAAAACGCCCGTTATTAAAAGCCATTTCTCAATCGAAATCTCCTGTTTTGTTGATAGATGAAGTGGATAGAGCAGATGAAGCATTTGAGAGTTTTTTATTAGAGTTGTTATCCGATTGGCAGATTAGTATTCCAGAGCTAGGGGTACGAAAGGCAGCACATATTCCGATGGTGGTGATTACCAGTAATCGAGTACGAGATTTATCAGATGCTTTGCGGCGGCGGTGTTTCTATCTATGGATAGACTATCCTGAATTTGAAAAAGAATTAGAAATTGTAAAGCAAAAAATACCCCAGATAGATGAAAAGTTAGGTGTTCAAATCTGCCAATTTATGCAAGTAGTCCGTCAACAAAAACTAGATAAAGTCCCAGGTATTGCAGAGACGTTAGATTGGGCAACAGCTTTGGTGGCATTACATATTGATCATTTGGAGCAGCAGATTGTAGAAGATACATTGGGTATTATTTTAAAAAACTGGAAAGATGTCCGTTCTACACAATTATCACTATCAGAATTATTTGAAAAAGTTGGAGCAATTTCTAAGATTGGGTAGATGAAGAAGGATTTTATTACAAATGTCCAAAATGGAGTAAGACATTAGATAACTAAACGAATACCTAGCACCTAGTATCCAGAAACAAGCATCTAGTAAAAATGATACAACGTCAAACGCAATTATCGGCTAATATTGTAGCCTTTTGTCGATTTTTACGAGAAAAGGGATTTACGATTGGGGTTTTAGAAGAACGAGATGCTCTAGTTGCCATAGAATTGGTACAGCCTTACGTAGCTTCTGAAATGATGCAATTGTGTTTACAAGCTGCCTTGTGTAAAACACCACTACAATTACAAAAATTCCCAGATCTTTATCAGCAATATTGGCGAGAATTGGATAAGGCCGTTGATAGTAAAATTAAAGATGCCGCTGAAGAAAAGTCGAAGAAAAGCCGTGGTAACCGACAGAAACCGAGTTTTCAAGCCTTAAAAAATTGGCTTTATGGCAATCAACAGACTGAGATGATAGAAACAGCAACTTACTCTAATCTCAAAACAGGACAGATAGAAAATTTTCCAGAATTTGACGAAGCAGAACTCAAAGAAGTATTCAGGTGGGTCAAAAGACTAATTGATAAAATTGCGAGCCGGAGGAGTAGAAGATTTCAAAGTACCCACCAAAAACATCAAATAGACTTAAAGAAAACATTACGACAAAATATTACTCGATATGCAGAAATTATAAAATTAGCGTATCGGAAAAAGAAGGTAAGTGAAGTGAATGTTGTTTTGTTGTGTGATGTAAGTCGTTCGATGGAGTTGTATAGTCGGTTTTTTATACAATTTATGTATGCTTTCCAACAACTTTTCCCAAAAGTTGAAGCCTTTGCATTCAGCAATGAACTTTATCCGATTTCTAAAGAGCTAACTTCTCATTCTCTTACTAAATCCATGCAGCAGATTATTGAAAAAGTAAATTCTTGGTCAGGCGGAACAGAAATCGGTGCTTCTTTACAAGCGTTTAATGAGCAATACGCTTTCAAAAATTTGACCGCCAAAACATTGGTTATTATCCTAAGTGATGGTTGGGATACAGGGGAAGCCGAACTCATTCAAGCTCAAATGCAGGAGATTCACCGTAAAGCATTAAAAGTATTATGGCTCAACCCTTTAGCCGCAAGTACAGACTGGCAACCCGAGGTAACAGGGATGAAGGCAGCGATGCCTTATGTAGATCTATTATTACCTTTTCATAGTTTGGAAAGTTTAGAAGAAATGGTGAAGGTGTTGAGTAAAAAGTTTGTTTAAATCTGTCTTATCAAGAGTGATAAAAAAGTAGATGATGCGTCCCGATAGTTATTGAGATAACAGATGAATACGGATTTTTATGCTTCTATTCGATAAGATCCGTTCTAATCTGCTTGATCCGTATCATCCGCTTTTCCATTACCCTTATTCGATAAAAAGTAGAAAACGGATGATACACCCTAATAGCTATCGGGATAACAGATAAATACGGATTTTTTATTTCAAAGCGTTCAAAATCCCCGAAACCAAAGCAGGGCCCTCATAAATCAAACCAGTATAAACTTGGACTAAAGATGCCCCCGCATTGAGTTTTTCTTGAGCATCTTTTGCCGAAGCAATACCACCTACGGCAATAATATCTATTGGATTTGTTGAATTTTGCTTTAGATAACGAATGACTTCTGTTGCTCTCTGTTTTACAGGTTGACCACTCAATCCTCCATTTCCAATGGACTGAATTTGCTCTGCACTTGTAGCTAAATCTGCTCGACTAATCGTTGTATTCGTTGCGATGACACCTGCCAAATTCGTATCCCCCACAATTTCAATAATATCATCTAATTGAGAATTGGTCAAATCAGGTGCAATTTTGAGTAGAATAGGTTTCGGAGCTGTTTTTTGATGATTGAGTTCTTGTAGGCGAGTGAGGAGTTTAGTTAGCGGTTCTTTATCCTGCAAAGCTCTCAAATTAGGCGTATTTGGAGAACTTACATTCACCACAAAATAATCGACATACGGAAAGAGTTTTTCAAAACAAATTTCATAATCGCTTATGGCATTTTCGTTGGGTGTTACTTTATTTTTACCAATATTTCCACCAATGACAACGTTTTTCGGTTTACCATTTTCTAATCGTTCTACCAATGCATCTACGCCTTCATTGTTAAATCCCATACGATTAATTAAGGCTTCATCTTTGGGTAAGCGAAATAAGCGAGGTTGTGGATTTCCAATTTGCGGTTTAGGGGTAACCGTTCCCAATTCTAAAAACCCAAAACCTAAAGCTGACATGGCTTTATAATATTTTCCATCTTTATCAAACCCAGCTGCTAATCCCACAGGATTTGGAAAATCTAATCCAAACACTTTTCGATTTAGGGAAGGTGCTTCCACCTTATAAATTTGTCTAAATAAATAACCCACAATAGGAATCGCTAGTGTGAATTTTAACAAAGCTACCGTTAAATGATGTGCCTTCTCTGGTGGTAATAAAAATAGAAGTGGCTTCAATAAGTATTTATACATGGTTGAATTTTGGGGCAAAAATAGGGATTGGTTGTTGGTGATTAGTGATTGGGGATTAATTTTTTTTACAATAATGAAAAATTATCCTGTTTGTTATAATATTTTTTGACCACGATTCTAAATACATAGAAATTTGCACCAGTCACCAGTCACCAGTCACCTCTTCTTAAAAGGCGATTCCCAATTTTTCTTTTGCATAATGGCTTTGACTTCATCATAAGAAAGGGGATAAAAATCATGACAATCCACCCCTACATCAAAGCAAAGCTGATCGGCTAAATCAGGTAAATTACCATGACTATGCCCGTAAAGGTGCCAATTACCCCGTCCTGCCCCCCGCCAGGTTCGCATGGCATAATGGAATAAAATAATGCGTTGAACGCCATTATGACGATCGGGATCTTTTACTTTGAGTTCATGATATTCTTTTATCCATTCAAATCGCTTTCTATTCTGAAGGGCTGCCCCTTCATGATTACCGACAATGAGATGAATTTTACCATTGAGTTGTTCTAGGATGGTTGCTAGATTTTCTTTATACGTTAGTCCAAAATCACCCAAGTGATATACGGTATCTCGTTTGCGTACTTTTTCATTCCAACGTTGGATGAGGACTTCGTTCATTTCTCGTACTGTATCGAAAGGGCGATTGCAAAACTTAATAATGTTTTCGTGTCCAAAGTGATGATCAGATGTAAAAAAGAGTTGACTCATTAATGCTATGGTTTTGGCTGCTGAACTAAATAGCTCTTGTAATAAGGATAATTTTAACTTTTTAGCAGCCCTATTTTTATACTGAAAAATTTGAGTTATTTGTACTTTTAGTATCCATTCGAGCAACAAGAAAAGGAATGTTAAGAGTTCCTTCATTGAAATTGAATTTATTTAATCTCATAAATTAAGGTATGCAATATTTCAACTTAGGATTATTATGTTTATTGATTATAACATCTTGTAATCAAGAAAAAACGCCATCACCTCCATCATCAGACAATGAAATCATCATAGCCAAACGAGATTCTTTATATTCAACAATTTTGGGAGAACAACGCAATTTATATATTCATGTACCCCGTGAATTTAATTTAGGGTATCCTGAAACGGATTATCCTGTATTATTTGTGTTAGATGCTGAATCTCATTTCCTGTCTATTGTCGGTATGTTAGATAGAATGAGTACGAATATTGGCGAAGAATTATGCCCTCAAATGATGGTCGTTGGGATTAGTAATACCGATAGAGTTCGAGATATGTTTCCAATAGAAGATGAGGATAAGTTTCATGAGTTTTTAGAAAAGGAATTGATACCCTACATTGATAAAAAATACCCAACTCAACCGTATCGTGTATTGTACGGTCATTCAATAACAGGGTTACGAACAACACATACCGCTATCTTTTATCCCGATTTATTTAATGCTTACATTGCGATAGATCCAAGCCTTTGTCATCAATATTGTGGATGGTTTACTAAGGAAGCGAAAGCCATAAAAACTTTTGAACTCCCCAAAAATCAACGATTTTTCTTAGCAATGGCGAATACAATGGATGGCAAAGATACGACTGAGGTCAAACAAGACACTTCAGGGAGAGCAAGTCACATGAATGCGATGATGACGTTTTCAAATCAAATGATGGCAAAAAATAATGAGTTTATACCTCAATTTGGGTGGCAATATTATCCCGATGAATCGCATAATAGCGTCACGCTTAGAGCTACGTTAGATGGTTTAGAGCATATTTTTGCGTGGTATAAAAATGATAGTTATGATCAGATATTTGATGAGGAAGCAGATGCCGAAACTGCATTTACTGTATATCAAACGCATTATAAAAATGTTTCTGAAATATTGGGCTATGAACTAAAACCACCTGAACAACAAGTTTCTACCCTAATTTGGTATCTAGTGCATATCAAAAATATGAATAAAAAAGCATTATTATTTGCTCAATTGAATGTTAAGAATTATCCCAATAGTGAGCATGCTAAAAACCAACTCGAAGAGGTAAAAGCATCTTTAAAATAGATTGAATCTCATAATGTCAATTTCTAAAAATATTTTCAAATCCTTAACTTTTGTTATAACTTGCATCAGCAATTCTAAAAAATTAAATTATTCAAATAATGGTTAAAATTTTAGTAAATGATGGTATCCATCCTGATGGTCAATTGCTTTTAGAAGAAGCTGGTTATCAAGTTGATATAACAAAAGTGCCACAAGATAAGTTACCAGAGGTATTGCCACAATATGATGTGGTAATTGTGCGAAGTGCTACAAAGATTCGTAAAGATTTGATTGATCTTTGTCCAAATCTAAAAATAATAGCACGAGGTGGCGTAGGGTTAGATAACATAGATGTAGCTTACGCAAGAGAAAAAGGAATCACGGTAATGAATACACCTGCTGCTTCCTCTCAATCTGTAGCAGAGTTGGTATTTGCTCATTTATTTACGTTGGCACGTAGCCTTCATTTGTCCAATAGAGAAATGCCAACAGAAGGAGCAACAAAGTTCAAAAAGTTGAAAAAATCCTATTCCAAAGGATTTGAATTGCGTGGAAAGACATTGGGGATTATTGGATTTGGGCGTATTGGTCAGGCAGTAGCTCGTACAGGGTTGGGACTAGGTATGAATATTATGCCAGTAGATTTGGTCTATGATGAAATGAAAATTGATGTAAGCATTTTTTCTATTCAAGATATGGCGTTGTCCATTACTGTCCGTACGGTAGAATGGGAAGAGTTATTACAAAATGCAGATATTATTACGCTACACGTGCCATTCACAGGAAAACCTTTGTTATCTAAAAAGGAATTTGAGCAAATGAAGGATGGTGTGATTTTAATCAATGCTGCAAGAGGTGGGGTAGTAGATGAAGATGCACTTTTAGAAGCATTGGAGAGTGGAAAAGTAGCCGCTGCTGGAGTTGATGTATTTGAAAATGAGCCTACGCCTCGTCAGGATTTATTGAACCATGATCGAGTGTCTGTTTCGCCACATATTGGTGCTTCTACACAAGAAGCTCAAACTAGAATTGGACAAGAGTTAGCGGATAAGATAATTGCTTTCTTTGGGGATTAATTCTATACATTGTTTGTCGAGGAGCAATTTGTCAGATGAAATAGAGATGGTTGGATTTTAATAATTCAACCATCTTTGTATATTTACACTAACCAATAATTGAATGTTGTATGACTTTAATCCGTTCTTTTAAAGCCACCTTACCTCGATTAGATGCTATCTTTTCGGCACCCTATTTTTTTTCAAAAGTCAAACATCTTTATCCTTTATTCACTCAAGAAAACTTCTTTTATACAGATCAGAAGCCAGCCCTTTATATTTATAGACAAAAAGATAAACATGGTACTCAAATCGGTTTGTTGACACTCTCTCATTTAGAAGATTATCTGAATGGAGATATTGTTAGACATGAAGATACATTGGCTACTAAAGAACGAAAAATGATGCGACTTTATGAGGAACGTCAAGCCGTCATAAAACCTGTCTTATTAACCTATCCCGTTGTACAATCCATTCAAGATTTTATTGAAAAATACAGTCAACAGCACGAATCATTTTTTGAGCTGAATTTTAAAGCAGGATTACATACCTTATGGCGAATTGATAAAAAGAAGGATCAGAAATTTATTATTGAATCGTTTAAAAAATACGTTCCCAAAACCTATATCGCAGATGGACACCATCGAGCCAAAACTTCAGCAAACTGGCGAGCAAAATACGCTAGTACTGATGATTCGGCTTATTATAATTTTTTCCCAACGGCATTATTTTCTTCTGACCAATTAACCATTCATGATTTCAATCGAATTTCTACTACTTTGAATGGAATGACGCCTTTGGCATTTATGGTTGCCTTATCAAAGGTGGCAGATATTACACCGCTTTCAAGCCCTCAAAAACCTCAAGTACAACATGAGTTATCTATGATTCTGGATGGAGAGTGGTTTATGATAAAATGGAAAAAAACGATTATTCCTAACACTGCTGCGTTAAGTGATAAATTGGATGTTAGTATTTTGAATCATCAAGTTTTTGAGAAGATTTTACAAATTGAAGATGTCCGCTCGGATACTCGAATCAAGTATTTGGAAGGAACAGAAGGGATTGAGGGAATGAATCGGAAAATGGCAAATACGAATAATAAGATTGGTTTTATGCTTTATCCAATTTCAGTAGAAGATTTCTTTCATATTGCAGATAACGAAGGTGTGATGCCCCCAAAATCTACCTATTTTACCCCTAGAATCCACAATGGATTTGCCGTATTCGATTTTAAGAATTTTGGTAACTATTCAGAATAGAGAAGCGAGAGGAGAGAAAAGAGACAAATTAAACTATAGTTTCGCTTAAAATAGGACATTATTGTACATTCAAGCGTGGAAGTTATTTAAAATAGGTGTTTCAAGGGATTTTTCTCTGTTCTGACTTCTCTTCTCTCTGTTCTGAATAGTTACGAATTTTGAATAGCTTGAAGCTGGATTCCAAAATCTAAAACCACTTCCTTATCTGGTGAAATTATCAATAATCCATCTTGATTATTAAAGGCATCAATATTACAAGTCATTGGTTCTATGGCTATGGATTGTCTATCATCAGGGGTATAAATCTGTGTGAATGGAAAGTGTTTCGTATTTTGCCAAATGGTCAATTGATGTAGTTCACTTTTGATGTGAATAGGAACTTTGGAATTGGTATTTAAAATTCTAAAACAAGTATCAAAATGTGTATTATTCAATTGTGCTGACTTTTCAAATAAGGCATATTTACGTTCTTGCCCCACAGGAATCGCCCATTGATTACACTGTATTTTATGCACTTGAGGAAGTTGTAACGCTAATTCATTGATTGTCGTATCATCCAATTTAAAATAAGGATGCCAACCCATACCAACAGGCAAATTGGTTGCTCCAATATTTTTAATTGTTATTTGAATTTCAAAATTCCCCCCATCTTCTAATGTCAATTGAACTTCAAAATCAAATGAAAATGGATAGTACTCATAAGTAGCATGATATGCTGTACTCATAGTCACTATCACTTTAGAAGATTGTAATTGAATAGCATCTATGGTAAACTCTGGAATATGTGTAAAACCATGTAAGTTGTTGTGATTATGTTCTTCATTGATAGGAAACTGATAGACCTGTCCTTCAAAAGTAAATTGACCATCTTGTAGCCGATTCGGAAAAGGTAAAAGCCAATGTCCTTTAAAAAAGGGAGAGGTTAATAATTCATTTTCATTAACACAGCCGTTGATAATATTTTGAGTACCCTTTGGTGAAGTTAAATGTAGTTCATTGATGACGCCTCCGTAAGCAGGTATAATCACCATTTTTTGTTTTGAAATGGGATTTTCAAAAGTATAAGCCTCAAATTTTCCAAATGAATGTGTTGTGTACTGATACATGTTTTTTCTGTTAGAATTAGGGAACTTAACGACAAAGTCTATTACTAATTTTTAAAAATTTAAACCGAACGATACTTTTTTTGTTGATCCGCTATATTCATTTTCATGTGTAGTGTGGTCAAGTTCCCTTTTCTATAAGTGAACTTGGCTTTTTTATTTATAGAAAGCTCGTTAAGTCATTTTTTGAACATCATTTCACTTTATTGTCCTACAAAAAATACAGCATTACAAAGTATCAATTTAGTGTTTTCCCAAAATCCTCTAAACACAGGATCATCGGTCATATAAATGGCATATCCTTTTCCAATGGATTCTACACTATAAGCAAAAGTATTAGGCAATTTGCCTTTTAGTTTACTACCCACAAATCCACTTACATACGCTTTATCATCTAACCAACCCACATTCCATGCTTTATTTTCAAGCATAGGATAGGGCTTATTATGTTGTTTAATAAGATGCAACGCATTATCATATCCATAGGCTAAAGGGTGTGTATTGTCCAAAGTGACTTTATAGATTGCTCCTGCAACTCCTTTGCTTAATGATTTTCTTGTTCTATCGCTGTATTTATCTTTGGGTAAGGTTGGCTTTTTAGGTTCTTTCTTAGCCTGTCTTTTTTGAGCATAGACGGCTTTCCCTAGTTGTGTTTCTCTATCTCCAGCAAATAGCTCAATGGCATTCTCGATTAAGATAATCTTTCCTCCTTTTCTAGTAAAACTCAATAATGAACCCGTCATTTTGAGGCTAGAATAAGAACCATTAGATAAAATCAAAACATCATAAGCAGACAAATCAACGGACTTGACATAATTACTATGAAGTACCGTAATTGGATAATTTAACTCTTTTTCAAAAAAGTGCCATATTGCCCCAAAGGAAGTCACCCTAGCTTGTTTACCACCTATGATAGCTACTTTAGGTTGCTTGATGAAATGTATAGAATTAGAACCTAAGTCTTTTCCTGTTGATGCCCAACCACTTTTCACAGCGACCAAACCTTGATGACCATGTAGGTTAGCTAAAGCTAAAATTGTTTTATCAAACCGCTCTGCGAGGTCTTTATTATCTGCTCTATTGATTACAAGTGTACCTCTATCGAATGCTTTTCCTTCATATTCAAATGCTTCTTCTGTAAACCTAACCTTGATGCCCTTGTTTAGCATGGCACTTAAAAAACGAGCATCTTCAGTAGTATGCCAAGGCACTAAAAAAGCATAAGGCGGTTGTTTGGTTTCTTGATAATCAGCGTGTTTTTTAGGTTTAGTAATCATTGGATTTACCTCAATTTTTTCTTGAATGGCATAAGCTTCCAAATCAAAAACATAAGGTAACGCCCAAGCAGTTAAATCATACGTCAAAGAATCATTAAGTTTTGTCTTTGGTTCAAATAAAACCTTTAATAAGGTAGATTGAGGCTGATAAGCACTAATTAATAGGTCTCCCGCTTCAAGGGTAACGCTATCTACGGTATTATTTAGATAATCAAATCCACTATATTTTTTCCCTACACTATCAGTCGTTCCATATTTAATTAATTGCTTATCTAGTAAGCGTTGTAATTTTTGTATCGTTTTAGGGTTATTAGAGTTTTTGATAATATACGTTTTGTAGAAAGCATCGGGATTCGTTGTATTCTTTTTAAAATATTCATTAAATGACTTTATAAGTTCTTGACGTTTAGTATAAGAGGCTTCTATGGTAGAAAGGCTGGTGGTAAAATGATGTTCTACTCGTTCCTTTAGCGTTAAAATATCGCCCTCTTTTCGTTTGACTTGTAAGGCAGCTTTTCCAGAACCGCCTTGCTCATACGTAAACCCTATTGCTCCATTAAAAATAGGATAAGTATCTCCATAGCTAGGATAAAGTAGGTCAAATATTTCTTTTGTGTAATAAGTCCATCCTTTTTCATCAAAGTATTTTGCATGATTTTTACCTACATGGACAGAAAATTCTTGTTGCCATTCTGTAATCGCTTCATGAAAAGGCTCTGCCGCAGGAGGGAAAAAATAAGGCTGATGATACCCCATTTCATGAAAATCCGCATGCACATGTGGCATCCATTCATGGTAAAATGCCATGCGTTCTTGACTTTCGGACTGCACTTGCCATGCCCAATCTCTATTTAAATCATAGAGATAGTGATTCGAGCGACCACCGGGCCAATGTTGATGATGTTCAAAAGCATCCGCATTAGGGTTTGGTGGAAAATTGCCTGTTTGCCTTACCCAGTTTACATATCGTTCTCTACCATCAGGGTTTAAACAAGGATCAATGACGATTATCATATCTTTCAACCAAGCTGTAATTTTTTCATCCTCTTTGGTTAAAGCATCTAGTGTTGCTATGGCCGCTTCAGAAGCTGCTGCCTCATCTCCATGTATATTATAGCTTAGCCAAATAATAGGTAATTGCTTACTTTGTATTGTACCACTCATTAATCCTGTTTGAATTAAATTTTTTCGGCGATACTGCTCTAAGTTGACTAAATTCTCGGGAGCGGAAATAAAGGTAGCAATCAATGGTCTGTCCTCTGGTGATTGCCCATATTGTACCAATTTTACACGATTAGAATTTTCCGAAACGTATTGAAAATAGTTGATAAGTTGATGGTGATAAGTAAACTTCTCTCCTGATTCATACCCTAAAAACGATGTAGCTGATTTCATTTCTTGCCCTAAACTGATTTGGCTAATTCCTAATAATAGAATAACCCCTATAAATACAATCCTCATTATAGTAAAAGTGTGTTTGGTAATTGTGCATCTGAGTTTGAATAGAGTTTTTTAATTAAGTATCAGAACAAAAGTAATCAGGTATTAAAACGCAGTTATTTTTTTGTTATAAGAGCCTAAAAATCTGCAAATAATGGATTATTTAAAGATTTTTAGGTGAAGTAGAACGGAAAAAGAACAAGTTTAAATGCTTTAGTACTTATGTTGTGATACTTAGATTCTAAAAACGATAATTCAAAGGCTCGAAAACCGATTATTTATTATCGTAAATTTTGATGATTTAAAGTTAGGAAAGATTATTTGAAAATATGATGAAGTATCACATTCATTCGCTGAATTGTACAAGTTGTTCAAATAAATAGCCAAGAATGGTGAAAAAACTAAAATTTAATGTTGTTGATGGGAATAATTTCATTGGGATCAAATAACCGAAGTGCATTGATAAGTTGAAACCCTTTGAAGGTTGATAGGTCTTTTAGCTGGATTTCTGTTTCATAGATTAACTGCTGGTTGAGTAAATTGGCTCGGCAAGTCCCTTTTAGTAAGGGATGAGATGGGGTAAACCATTTATTTCCATTATAAAAAATGATATTGGTAAATGAAGTATCTGTAATTCGGTTATTTTTGACAATCAAAATATTATCACAATCTTCTTTTTGAGATACTAATCGGTTTAAATGATTT
>CAYLSF010000054.1:3165-14894 GCA_964385675.1 uncultured Saprospiraceae bacterium | reverse complement strand
TTCTACGGAAGAACTTTTTTAATGACTAATTGTCAACTGATAAATGATTCATCTCCAAAAAATTGATTTTTTAATTCATCTAACTCTCTTAATGCTTCAGCATCTCGTTTGATTTTATCTCGTTGTATGAGTAATTCAGTTTCATATTGTTGGTTTTCTTTTAAAATGCTACGTGTCATCACAAAAATTATAACATAGAAACCATATTGAAAGTAAAAGACATTTTCATAGCCTACGCCAAAAAAGACGATGTGGTATAAGATGAAATTAATAATAAAGATAAACCAAAGGCGTTTTCCTGTAACTAAAATGGGGGAAATGCTCGTCAATACGCCAAGGCCTGCTTCTATTTGTTTGCCTGGCAGTAAATAATAAGAGTGTCCAAAAATAAAGGCTTGAAAAAACCAACACCCTAATAAGATGGCCCAATCTGTATTTTGCTCTCTAAACCAATAAATTAGCGAAAAAATAATACCAAATCCGAGGTTATAAAATCCATTTAATAAGGGCTTGTCTAAATAGAAATTTAATACACTAAAGGTGTAAGCGGAGCAAATTAATAGTATGGAGACCAACCGTAAAAAGTATTGCCTGCGTCGTTCATTTCCCTGTATATCAAGTATTGTAGTTTCTTGCATGACCAATTTAGTTTTATGCCTAAAAGTAGAACCTTTTCCTAAAACTACAAAAGACCCATAACTGGTATGAGTCTTTTGTACTAAATCATTTCAACTTAGAAATCTATCAATCAATAGTAGTCTTTGAGGACTGCATTTGTGTTTGAAGCTGTTTTAGCATCGCTTCAAGAGCATCAATTTTTTGAGTCTCTTGTGTTAATTGAGTTACTTTTTCTTGTAGAAGTTGAACTTGCTGTTTTAAATCTTCATTTTCTTTTGCCAATTGCTGCGTAGCACTCACATTTAACATGGAAATGGCTTCGTAATCCACTGTGTGGAAATCGTTGACTTGACGACCATAGACAAATATGGTGATTGGTGATTGGTTATCAGTGATTGGTTTTACTCTAAAGGTATTTTCTTTGACTTCTTTGACTTCTAACAATTCCTTTTTTTCGTCAAATAAGATTTGAACTTTATCGCCTTTTTTTATGGTTGTACAGACGTTGCAGTGCAACGTCTCTACCCAACCTTTTTCGTTGATTATTGCACGTTGCATAATATCAGGGACGATTTCTGTGGTATTTGAGGTAACGGCTTGCGGGTAAACTTCCGCTACTTGCTGTGCAATGACTTTCTTTTGTGTGATGTCGCCATTTCTGATTTTATCTTTAAATTGATAATTGGTGATTTTGATTTTTTTCAAGATTTCTAAATCAGCAGCATTATCTGAAAAGCCTTGAATATCTTTTACTCGCTCATCTGAAATGGCATGATAAACAAAAGCAGCAATTCTTTGGTCGGTATAAATAGCATACGAACCTGATAAACTACTTTGATTTGTAGCTGAACCATTGTAACTCCAATAGCCATAAGTTCCGTTGCTAAAAGATTGTGCATCTCCTACACCACTAATCACTAATTTTCCTTGTGTTGGCGAGTTAGTGCCGATACCGATATTTCCATCTGAATTAATAAAAATACCTTCATCATCGCCATCGCCTGAAATCCAATTGCTATTGGTGGTGATTTTGTCGGTTACAGTTAATGCACCATTGATTTCTATCAAATTACTTGAAAAATCACCATAAATTAGTGGTGAGGATGTAGCACTATTATCAATGTATAATTTATTACTCCCCGTTGCATTTTTACCAGCACGATAGCCGATAAAAATATTTTTATCTCCTGATGTATTAGAAGTTCCTGCTTGATAGCCAATCATTACATTGTATTGACCATCATCATTACCTTCTCCTGTCTCACTTCCTAAGAAAATATTACCAAAGCCAGAAGTATTATTTCTACCCGCAGAACTTCCTAAAAATAGATTGGAATAACCCGTTGTATTTCCATAACCTGATTTATAACCTGTAAAAATATTGCCATAACCAGAAGTGTTTTCATAGCCAGACTGATACCCCATAAATAGATTATAATTACTAGAATAATTATCATTATAACCTGCTTCTTCACCGATGAAAATTGAATTGCCAGTATTTACAATTTCAATGCGTCCACTATCCAATCGTATAAATTCCGTTCCCGACATATCAAATCGGATAATATTATCATCGCTGCCTTCTTCGACTTGGATTTTGGTATCACTATCTGCATCTGCTACACTTGTTGTTGCACCTACAACCGTTGATGACCAAGTAAGATTACCTGCTCCATCAGTAGTGAGGGCTTCTCCACTCGCTCCGTCACTTGTAGGGAAACTATAATTTCCTTGAATATTTAGAGTGCCATTGATTTGTAGTAAATCATTATTAAATTCACCGTATAATAATGGAGAAGATGTATTGTTATTATCTATGTAGAGTTTATTACTACCCGTTTCATTATATCCTGCTTCGTTACCAATAAATACATTATTGCTACCTGTTGTATTATCTCTTCCTGTTTCATTACCAATATATACATTATTACTGCCTGTAGTATTGGTAGCTCCAGCGAAATCGCCTAAAAATACATTTTCCTCTCCTGCTGTATTTAGTTCTCCAGCATAAGCACCTAAGAAAGTATTATAATTACCTGTTGTATTTTTATTTCCGGCTTTTGCTCCAATAAAAGTGTTTAAATCACCTATCATATTTTGCTCTCCAGTATAGGCACCTAAAAATACATTTTCAATCCCTGATGTATTTGCTTCTCCTGCTTGATGACCTACAAACGTACTTGAATTACCTACAAGATTATCATTTTTACCTGCATTTTTTCCAATAAAGACAGATTGGCCAGTATTTAAAATTTCAATACGTCCGTTATCCAAACGCATAAATTCCGTACCATTCAAATCAAATCGAATAATATCTTCATCGCTGCTTTCTTCTACTTGGATTTTAGTGTCACTGTCAGCGTCTGCTATTGACGTTGTACTAATCGTTGACCAATTGATTGTTCCGCTTCCATCGGTCATTAAAACTTGTGAAGCTGTACCGTCCGTAGTTGGAAAATTGAATGCTCCGTTGATGTTGAGCTTACCATTGATTTGAAGTGAATCTACATCAAAATCACCGAAGATAAGTGGTGTGTTTGAATTGCTGTTTTCAATATACAATTTATTACTACCCGTTTCATTATACCCTGCTTGGTAGCCCAAGAAAATATTAGATGTTCCAGTGGTGTTACTATATCCAGAATAAGCGCCTAAAAAAATGTTTTGATAACCTTCTGTATTACTGTTACCCGTAAAACCACCTAAAAACGTATTATCAGAACCAGTGGTATTATCAAATCCATTTGAATCCCCTATAAAAACATTATTGCTTCCAATAGTATTATTGTTTCCAGAACTACCTCCAATAAAAGTATTCCCAGTTCCTATGGTGTTATTTGTTCCTGCTGATTTCCCTATAAAATTATTATTCAAACCTAATGTACTGGATTTTCCTGCTTGATAACCAATAAATACATTTCCATTGGAACTAGAGCCCTCGTTTTCACCAGCATCTTCTCCAATATAAATTGAATTTGAATTCAATATTTCAATTCGTCCATCTTCCAATCGCATAAACTCTGTTCCACCTAAATCAAAGCGGATAATATCTTCATCACTACTTTCTTCTACTTGTATTTTGGTGTCCCCATCGGTATCTGTTATTGAAGTAGTGCTAATCGTTGACCAATTGATTGTTCCGCTTCCATCAGTCATTAAAACTTGTGAAGCTGTACCGTCCGTAGTTGGAAAATTAAATGCTCCATTGATGTTGAGCTTACCATTGATTTGAAGTGAATCTACATCAAAATCACCGTAGATAAGTGGAGAAGAAGAACTACTATTTTCAATATATAATTTATTATTGACCGTTTCATCTTGACCTGCTTTATAGCCAATAAAAATATTATTACTCCCACAAGAATAATCTCCTGCTGAATATCCAATCATTACGTTATAACTACCATCGCTATCATTTCCTGCTGTTGCTCCTAAATAAGTATTATAACTTCCATTGTCATCTCCATCCCCTGCCAAGTAACCAAGGTAAGTGTTTCTGACTCCTGTTTTATTATTAGAACCTGCATAACTGCCCAAAAATGTATTGTCATCTCCAGTTGTATTTTCTGTACCAACATTTGAACCAATAAAGACATTATCACTTGCTGTTGTATTAACTTCACCTGCATCAAGCCCGATAAAGATGTTATTATTACCTGTTGTATTTTCCCAACCTGCATATTTTCCTAAAAAAACATTACTACTTCCTGTTGTGTTAGAAAAACCTGCTTCAAACCCTTGAAAAATATTATTGTTCCCAGTTGTATTATTTTCTCCAGAAAAGCTACCAAAGAAAATATTATTTGAACCCGTTGTATTCTTATATCCTGATTTATAACCAGAGAAAAAATTATACTCGCCTGTCGTTGTTTTATAACCTGCTTCTGTACCTATGAATACATTATAATTATCAGAATAATCGTCACTTTCACCAGCGTTTTCTCCAATAAAAACAGAATTTCCCGTATTCAAAATCTCAATGCGTCCGCTATCCAAACGCATAAACTCCGTTCCATTTAAATCAAAACGGATAATGTCATCATCACTGCTTTCTTCTACTTGTATTTTAGTGTCGTTATCGGTATCTGATAAAATGGCATTATTTAGATTATTCCAAGTTGAATTGGCGTAGTACCAAAAAGAGTTATAATCGGTATCATAAACTAACAAACCTGTTGCCGGTGAACTAATGGCTTCACGCTCGGAAGTTGTCATTCTCGGTATTAAAATTCCCTTATCTGTACTTGAAACGTCCAGCATAGCCGAAGCATCAGGATTTGTTCCATCTGTATTAATGGCAATTTGAGCGGTGGATAAGTAGTAGGTAATAAGTAATAAGTATGAAGTAATGATTATTTTAAGTGTATTTTTCATTGGTTTCTTATTTTTAGATATAGGTTTCCAAGAAGAGTGAGCGGAATTTGAAGAGAGTTCAGCCTCCGCTACTCTTGAATGAAAAGTATTACTTTGTAGTTATTGATTCTGATTGTTTAGCTCTCCCAATAGCAATCGGGATTGAAGCTGTTGAAGCATGGCTTCTAATTGATTGACTTTTTCAAGTTGAGTTTTGAGTTGTTGATTTTCAGCTCTTGTCTGCTCGATAAGCTGGTTTAATTCCTCAATTTGAGCTTGTTGGTCTTGCATACCTTTTACCAAAAGCGGTGTTAATCGTGCATAATCTACGCCCCAAGGATTGGTTTTGACATCATCATCACCTACGGTTACAACTTCGGGAAAAACCGTATATAACTGTTGAGCAATAAAACCTGTTTTGATATGGTCGTCTGCATCGGATTTGAAATTATAGTCCTTTACTTCAATTTTTAAAATATCGTTGATACCGTATTGAGTAGGTTTTATATTTTCCTTTAGGCGAATGTCAGAAGATGAAATAAAATTGATGTCACTACTACCATCCTGTCGAATTCTACCTAAATTCGTACCATCAGGACGATAAAAGCGTAAAAGTGAAGATTGATTACTTGAATTGTAATCATCATGTCCTGCGATGATAAGTAAACCACCATTATCATCACTATTGTCATTTGTTGTATTTTCGATAGTCATTACATATTCACTCGAACCAGATACAGCAGCAGTAGCTTCAAAAGTACCATTTACCACTACTTTGTCATTATCAAATTCACCATAGATAAGCGGAGAAGTACTATTTGAATTTTCGATGTAAAGTTTGTTACTACCTGTTTCATTGTAACCTGCACTTCTACCTAAAAATACATTGTAAGAACCCGTTGTATTTAAGCGTCCTGCACTATTACCAAAGAAAACATTATAAGAACCTGTGGTATTAGAATATCCTGTCCGACGACCAATAAAGGTATTATTTTCTCCTGTTGTATTATCATAACCTGATTGGTAGCCTATAAAAGTATTTTTTTCTCCAGAGGTGTTATCATAGCCAGATTGATGACCCACGAATACATTATGAGTACTTGACATATTATCATTCTCTCCTGCTCCATTACCTAAGAAAACCGACCCACCTGTATTTATAGTTTCAATGCGTCCATTATCTAAAACTAGATATTCTTTACCACCCAAATCAAATCTAATAATATCTTCATCACTGCTTTCTTCTACTTGGATTTTGGTGTCGCCGTCAGCGTCTGATAGTAAAGTATCGTTTTGAGTTGTCCAAGATAAAGTGCCGTTTCCGTCTGTGGTTAATATTTGAGAAGCGTTGCCATCGGTTGTTGGAAAATGATAACCATCTTTAATTCTCAGAGTATCGGCTACGGTTAATTTTCCGTTGAGTTCAGTATTTCCACTTTTATAAACAATCAAGGCATCAGAGCGGGTATTATCAGCCGTTCCATTTCCGATTACGAAAAGCCTATCTGCATCATCAGAACTTGAAGCACTCACAGGTGTATAGTCGGTATTGTAAAAACCTATGGCAATTTCGTTGTAAGAAGGAACTTTCAAATAGTGTCCTAAAGCACTCGAATACGTTCCACTTAAATCGTTGTCTTTACCACTTGTAAATGAGTAATTGCTACTTATATCATTATTATATCCAAGTGCAGTTGAGTAATTACTACTTATCTTATTATCAGCTCCAAATGTAATAGCATATTCTCCGCTTACACTATTCTCTTGTCCAAATGCAAGTGAGTAATTGTTATCTACACTATTCTCTAGTCCAAATGCAAGTGAATAACTACCACTCATATCGATATAATCACCTCCTGCCAACGAGTAATTTCCACTTATATCATTTTTGTATCCAAATACAGTTGAGTAATTACCACTTACGATGTTTAAATATCCCGTAGCAAAACTACTTTTTCCGCTCACCTGATTATCTTCACCAAAAGCTGTTGAATAATCTCCAATATTACTTTCATCCCAGTTGGTGCTGCTAACTTTCCCTGCTCGAAATGCGCCTTTACTTTTATCAAAGAAGAATTTATATTCATCTCCACCACCATAATTCAAACTATCTGCTCCAAATACGAAATCATCGCTACTATTCGCATAAGTAAATCCATTTTCAGATGTAAATACGGAATTGTTATCAGACCAAGATAAAGTACCATTTCCATCAGTTGTTAATGTCTGTCCATTGATACCGTCAGTAATTGGAAAAGTATAGGAACTGTCAATGGTCAATGCACCATTGAGTGATACATTTCCGTTTTTATTGATAACAAAAGCATCTGAAAGACTACTCGAACTTGTTCCATTTCCAATAACAAATAACCTATCGTCATCATCAAAACTTGAAGTACTATTAGGCGTATAGGTAGTATTGTATATTCCCAATACTACTTCACAAAGAGAGGGAGCTGTGGTATATACTCCAAATGCTGTAGAATTACTTCCTGTCGCTTCTGTAAAATAACCAAATGCAGTAGAATAATCTCCTGTTGCTTCATTGGAATTTCCAAATACAGTTGATGAAATTCCTGTTGCCGAATTGAATCCACCAAAAGCAGTTGAAAAATCTCCTGTTGCTTCTGTACTAATTCCAAATGCGGTTGTATAATTTGCACTTGCTTTTGTACCACTACCAAAAGCAGTTGAAAAATCTCCTGTTGCTTCTGTACTAATTCCAAATGCGGTTGTATAATTTGCACTTGCTTTTGTACCACTACCAAAAGCAGTTGAAAAATCTCCTATTGCTTCTGCGTTCTGTCCAAAAGCAGTTGAAAAATTTCCTGTTGCTTCTGTACTACTTCCAAATGCAGTTGAATAATAAGCACTTGCTTTTGTACCGCTACCAAAAGCAGTTGAAAAATCTCCTGTTGCTTCTGTACTACTTCCAAATGCGGTTGTATAATAGGCACTTGCTAACGTATTGTAGCCACTTGCAAATGAATAATAACCAACTGTCGTATCATCCCAATTTCCACTTGTAACAGCTCCAGCCCGAAATGCACCATTGCTTTTATCAAAAAAGAATTTATACTCTGTTCCACTTCCATAGTTCAAACTATCTGCTCCAAATACGAAATCATCATCATTATTATTGGAGCGTGTTATGCCATTTTCAGAAATAAATGCTCCAGCACTTCCAACTTCACTCCACATTGTTCCATTGTAATACCAAAATGTGTTTTCATCAGTATCATAGACCATCAAACCCGTTGCAGGATTGCTAATATTATTTCGGCTTGTGCTATCCATTCTTGGTATTAGAATGCCCTTATCAGTACTTGAAACGTCCAGCATAGCCGAAGTATCTGGATCTGTTCCGTCTGTATTAATGGCAATTTGAGCGTTGGTTAGGTAGTAGGTATGAAGTAGTAGGTATGAAGTCAATATAATTTTGAGAATATTTTTCATTAGTTGTTATTTTTAGATAGGTTTCCAAGAAGAGTGAGCGGAATTTGAAGGGAGTTCAGCCTCCGCTACTCTTGAATGAAAAGTATTACTTTGTAGTTATTGATTTTGATTGTTTAGTTCTCCCGATAGCAATCGGGCTTGAAGCTGTTGAAGCATGGCTTCTAATTGGTTGATTTTTTCGAGTTGAGCTTTGAGTGCTTTATTTTCTTCTTTTAATTGCTCTACTTCTTTCGCCAACTGTTGCGTAGCAGAAACATTTAACATTGAAATAGCTTCGTAATCAACCGTGTGAAAGTCATTGACCTGCTTTCCGTAAATGAAAATGGTTATTGGTGTCCCGATAGCCATCGGTAGGTTATTGTTGATTGGGGAAACATGGAATGTATTTTCCTTTACTTCTAAGACCTCTAAGAGTTCCTTTTTATCTTCAAATAAGATTTGGATTTTATCGCCTTGTTTTAATTCGTAATTTCTAATTCGTAATTCGTAATTAAATGAAATCCATCCTTTTTCATCCATCGTTGCATTTTGCATAATATTAGGAACTACTTCCGTAGTATTTGAAGTAACGGCTTGAGGATAGACTTCTGCGACTTGTTGAGCGATGACTTTCTTTTGGGTAGCATTGCCATTTTTGACTTTATCTTTAAATTGATAATCCGTGATTTGAATTTTTTTCAAAGTTTCTAAATCGGCTGCATTGTTTGTAATGCCTTTAATATCTTTCACACGTTCGTCTGAAATGGCATGATAAACCCAAGCAGCAATTCTTTCATCGGTATAAAGTGCATAGTTCGTATTACTCAAACTGCTTTGACTTGTAGCGGAACCGTTATAACTCCAATAGCCATAAGTTCCACTGTTGAAAGTCTGTGTAGCACTTGTACCACTAATCACCAATTTCCCTTGTGTCGGTGAATTTGTTCCAATACCAATATTTCCATCTGAATTGATAAAAATACCCTCATCATCGCCATCGCCTGAAATCCAATTGCTGTTGGTCGTGATTTTATCGGTTACAGCTAATGCTCCATTGATTTGGATAGAATCATTTGAAAAATCACCATAAATCAATGGCGATGAAGTTGCACTATTATCAATGTATAATTTATTACTACTTGTAGCATTTTTACCAGCCCGATAACCGATGAAAATATTTTTATCTCCTGATGTATTAGAAGTTCCTGCCTGATGCCCAATCATTACATTGTATTGCCCATCGTCATTGCCTTCTCCTGTTTCATTTCCTAAAAAGATATTTCCATAACCAGAAGTATTATTTCTACCTGCCGAACTTCCTAAAAATAGATTAGAATATCCTGTTGTATTTTCATAACCTGATTTAGAACCTGTAAAGATATTGTTATAACCAGTAGTATTTTCATAACCAGACTGATACCCTATAAATACATTATTGTTATCATCATAATCATCATTATAACCAGCTTCCTCACCAATAAAAATTGAATTTCCCGTATTCACGATTTCTATTCGACCGCTATCCAATCGCATAAACTCCATTCCACCCAAATCAAACCGAATAATATCTTCATCGCTGCTTTCTTCTACTTGTATTTTGGTATCACTATCTGCATCTGCTACACTTGTTGTTGTGCCTACAATCGTTGAAGACCAAGTAAGATTACCTGAACCATCTGTTGTGATTGCTTCTCCACTTGCTCCATCAGTTGTTGGAAAATTATAGTTTCCTTGAATACTCAAAGTACCATTGATTTGAAGAAAGCTATTATCAAACTCACCGTAGATAAGTGGAGAGGTAACACCTAAACCATCGATATAGAGTTTATTACTACCCGTTTCATTAATACCCGCTTGATAACCTAAAAAAATATTATTCGACCCTGTTGTATTACTGTATCCTGCATGTTTACCCGAAAAAACATTGTACGAACCTGTTGTATTGTTGTATCCTGCACCATCACCAATAAATGTATTCTGCCTTCCTGATGTATTAGAGTAACCAGACTGATGACCTGTGAAAATATTCTCGTATCCTGATGTACTAGAATAACCAGATTGATAGCCTATAAATACATTATCATTATTATCATAATCATCATTTTCGCCAGCACCTTCACCAATAAAAACAGATTCTCCCGTATTCAAAATTTCAATACGCCCGTTATCCAATCGCATAAACTCTGTACCATTCAAATCAAAGCGGATAATATCTTCATCGTTGCTTTCTTCTACTTGTATTTTGGTGTCGTTGTCTGTGTCAGCTAAAGACAAAGGAGAAATACTACTCAAATCTACTCTTAATATATCTTCTCCATCATCTTCTAGTGAAAGATATAAGCTATCATTTGAAATGGTAAAAGTCTCTATCATTTGATTATCGGTATTATCCAATAAGCTACTTAAATCTAAACCATAAGTACTTATTCCATCGTTTTCTAATGATAAAAATAAGCTGTCTCCTGTAAATGAAAATTCATCAATCGTTTGATTATCTGTTAAATCTGTCCAACTCAAAATACCACTACCGTTAGTCGTTAATATTTGTAAAGCGTTCCCATCAGTATCGGGGAATTGGTATGCATTCTTAATGTTTAGTGTATTAGCTACCGTTAATACGCCATTAACCTCAGTATTTCCACTTATAATTAAAGCATCTGATAGATTGAGGGTATCTGTTACAGACAATACGCCGTTAACTTCAGTATTCCCATTAATAATTAAAGCATTGGATAGATTGACCGTATCTCCGACTGAGAGTTGTCCGCTAAAATTCACATTTCCATCATCATCTATAGAAAGTCCTTCGTCATCTCCATCATTAGAAATATAGTAATCAGATAATGAAATATTTTCATTGGCAATATGATTAGATAGACTAGTAGAATCTACAATTAAATTGCCCGTTGTAGGGTCAATGCCAAGGTTCAGTTCACATGCAAGACGGATTATTTTTAAATCATCACTATTTCTATCGACTATATAAGCGAAATTATTTAAAGTAACCATAGAAGCAGGGAAAGACCCAATCCCTATACTTGTAATTACAGACGGTGACGTAGGAGAAGTAATTTCAATTACTTTCAAATCATTATCTTCGCCATCTGTCACAAAAGCATAGTTACCTAAAATATCGACTGCTCTTGGATCACCTCCAATACTTACAGTACCAACTATTGATGGTGCTGTAGGTGTGCTAATATCTATTACATTTAAATTATGTGTACCATTATTTATGGTATATACATAATTACCTGCTAAAGCTATACCATCTGCCCAAGAACCAGAACCAAAACTAAGTGTAGTGGAGAGAAGCGGTGATG